>JBMTVV010000060.1:0-8476 GCA_049451755.1 Bdellovibrionota bacterium | reverse complement strand
CGCAACGGACCAGAGCTGTGAAATACAGCCTCTCGGGTGATGCGGAGCATCACCATCAAAGATCTCACTTACCGTTCCAATTCCACTCCGTAAGAGAACCTTCTGAAATCCCGAAATAACCTCCTGTGCTCGAAGAACCATTTCAACACTGCCAGATCGGAGCACGGCACGAGCGTATGCGCCAAATAACCATGGCCATACGGTACCTTGATGATATGCCTCATCTCGACGAACAACACTCCCCTCGCACCGCCCCCGGTACTGAGGATCCCCCGGTGAAAGCGTTCTCAATCCATACGGTGTCAATAATTCTCGCGCGACAAGATCTACCACTTTTGCTGCGCGATCCTCGGAGAGAAGTGGGAACGGAAGTGAGAGAGCGAATATCTGATTTGGTCGAATAGCTGGATCGCCGACTCCCTCTTCCGATACGACATCAAAGAGTCCTTGTACCTCCTCATTCCAGAATAGCGACTCATAAACGGTTGCTAGGTGAAGCGCTCGCTCGCGCAATACTCCTGCCTCCTGACTTTCTCCAGTCCTCTCGAGAATCTCTGCAAGGCACCAGTGAGCGTTAATCCAAAGGGCGTTAATCTCAACTGGCTTTCCATGTCGTGGTGTAATAGCTCTCCCATCAACACGAGCATCCATCCACGTCACCTGTTCCTCACCAGCACCAGCAGCGATGAGCCCATCACAACACTCATGAATATGAAAATGAGTTCCAGTCCGAAATGCCGTAAGAATTGCTCGTGCCGTAGGAAGGTATACTTCGTTCATGAAAGCTCGCTCTTCCTGAATGTGTGCCTCGAGTACTTGGAAGCCATTGACGATGAACCAGAGGGAAGCATCCACGGAGTTATACTCCGCCTCTCCATCACTATCGGAGAATCGATTCGGAACTAAGCCGTCTTTTACATACACGGAAAACGTTTGAAGTATCTCTTTCACCACCTCGAGCGAGCCCGTTGCATGGAGCACTCCAAGCAATGAGATAAGCGCATCTCTTCCCCAATCTCCAAACCAGTGATAGCCAGCGATGAGAGATGGCTGATTCTCCGGATGCTCATGCGACTCTCGGCGGCGAATGAGAAAACTCTCAGTAGCACGAGATAAGAAGAACTCAAGGGGTGAAGAACTCTGTTTCGCAAGTGATGAGGCTCGCTCCTTTCGAATCCCTTCCTCATCCGCCCAAAGCTGCATGATTTCGTCTCGACCCATCCGATAACGACTCGGCTCTGCTGATATAGCGAGAAACACCGCTTCACCATCTCTCATTGGGAGCGAGAAGACTCCGGGCCGAAAAAGGTCCTCTTCGGCTGCATGGCCCCGCTCTTCTTCTTCACGATAATACAACCGGTAGTACCAGTCGGGATCGGACCGAAACGTTGCGGCTGGGACAGAGATGGCAAAGAGGGCTTCCCCGCCAGGATGAGAGAGGAGAAGACTCTCCTCCTCCCAACGATACTTCGGTGGCATGGCATCTGCCGCACACTGCAGATCATGAAAAAAGCGGCTGGCGATGAAGGGATCGAGTAGTAATTTTCCAGGCTTGCCAACATCACGAAAGAAATACCGAATAAGAAGGGTGTTTTCAGCCCCTACCATCATGAGTGATTTTTCAATTCGGTATGTATCGCCCGTTGATGGAACTCTTACACTCCATTCAATGGTTGGATAAAGTCCTTGCGAGAACATATTCAGGTATTGACGCCCATCGGGCACTGAAACGTCACGGTACGTTCTTACTCCAAGCTCAATACGATCTTCCCCTTCTAGCTCAAGAGTTTCATCGAGTCGGCTCAAAAGTACGTTCCGTGCTAGGGAGCTGCGCTCAGAGATTACGAATAATCCGTGATAGCGTCTTGTGTTTTCGCCAGTAATAGCAGCGCTTGCGTATCCGCCAAGTCCATTGACATCAAGCCACTCGCCTCCGTCTTTTTCTCGGAGAGAAGCACCCGCAAGAGTAAGAATGGGAGGCTCGTTCATTAATTCTCCAAAAATCCGAGATCTACTGTACGGCAAGCATGGGTAGGCTTTCTTCCACTGATTGCCTCTACCACCCGCTCAACATGTACGTGGCTCGTTTCGATAAACTCTTTTACCCCTCCACTCTGAGTGCCTGCCACGGCAGTCCCAATGACGTACACTCCCTCAACGGAGGATTCCATGGTGTCTTCACGGAGTACCGGCTTTCGCCCTTCACCCTCAAGTGCGAGCCCCACTGTTTGAAAGAGGGTTTTCTCCTGCTCATATCCAGTAAGCAACAAAACCTTATCGGCTTTACAGAGAATGCGTTCCGCACCGAAGTCTTCCTCGTTTTTCGAAAGAAGCGCTATCTCTCCAGGGTGAATTTCCTCAACCTCAGTTTCGAGATGGAGCGTTATCTTCTTATTCCGAACGAGATAGAGAAGCTCAGGATAGAGCCAGTATTTTATCCGTTTCTGATCAAGTGCAGCTCCTCGATAAACGAGCGTTACTCGCGCGCCTACACGCTCAAGCCGAATTGTTGCCTCAACCGCACTGTTTTTTCCGCCCACGACGACTACGTCTTGATGGAAGTACGAGTGAGGCTCTCGCAAATAGTGACTCACATGTGGCAACGACTCTCCCGGAACCCCCAGAAGTCGTGGATGGTGCATATCGCCAATCGCGAGGATTACCCTCTTCGCATCGAGGAGTTGCTCTCGCTCCCCTCTCTTCAAAGTAACGCGAAAAATTTCTCCTCGCTTCTCAATAGCAGACACTTCGGTCTGAAGTTCAATAGGGAGGTGGAATTGTGCTGTGAGGCCCCTCAAATAGAGGAGGTACTCTTCCCTTGTCGCCTTCGCCTGGTGAGCCGTATAAAGCGGAACGCCGGCCAGAGCGATACGATCCGATGAGGAGAAGAATGTTGTGCCCGGAGCATACCACTCTATCGTTGCAGCGAGGTTACCGCGCTCAACGTGATAGTACTCAACACCAGCTTCCCTAAGAGCAATGGCACACTCTATCCCGATTGGTCCCGCACCAACGAGGAGCACATTGCAGCTCGTCAAAGAGTCAGGGCAGGGACTCGCTGACATCGCGACTCTTAGAGCTGCTGGAGCTGCTCGGCCAAGGGGTCATTTACCTCTACAGGCTGATCTGCTCGGCGAAACGGATTATCAAGAAAAATAAGACCCATCATAAGCACAAGGAGGAAGACCGGGAAAAAGGCATAGAGCCAAGTGGTCTTGTCTTCAAACTTCAGGTGCATGAAGTAGAGCGCAACAATTGAAGCTTTGATGGACGCGATAAACATGGCAATTGCGATGTTGAGATTTCCAAAGTCCATGCTTGGATCTTTAGCAACCCAGACCGTGATAACGGTCAGAACAAGAAGCCCCAATAATACATTACGGTACACCGCAAATGGTACGATGTGTCCAAGCTCTCCGTGATGGTCGTCGTGTGAATGATTACTCATGAGTGAAACTCTCCTATCAACCTACCGCTTAGTCTACGAGATACAGAAGTGGAAACAGATAAATCCAGATCAAGTCAACGAGGTGCCAATACAACGCACCCAGCTCGACTGGGGTATAGTACTTCTCTGAAAACCGGTTTCGACTTGCATGGAAGCACACCCATGAAAGCAGCAACATGCCGATAATGACGTGAAGCGCATGAAGCCCCGTCATGCAGTAGTAAAGGCCGAAGTACATCTTGTACTTAGAGCTCACTAACATCTCACGTTGCGCATCGGAAAGACCTGATGTGTCTTTTGGCCAACAATACTCAAGGTGATGCCCACCTTCGGCAACGTCTGCTCCACCGCCATGTCCCTCGCTGCTATGCATCGATCCGGCCTCAACAACTGGACATTCGACACCAGGAAAAAGCCCGATGTGATACTTGTGGCTATACTCGAAATACTTTACGACAAGAAAGACGCCGCCACACAAAACGGTAAAGATCAGGAGATGCTTCACCCGCTTATTATTTCCCCGCTGTGCCGCATCAACAGCAAGCGCAGCGGTAAAACTACTCAAGATCAGCACCGCAGTGTTAAGAGCACCGAGCTTCCAATCTAGGTTTAAACTCGCATCGTGGAACTCACCAAGATACGCCCACCGATAGATGGCAAATGCGGTAAACAGCACACTGAAGAGCAAAATTTCAGTGGCTAGGAAGAGCCACATACCGAGCTTTGCCCCGTGGTACGCGTTTACTGGTGTCCAGTGGTGCGGGTGTGGCGGTTCCCCTGGAATTGTTTGTGCTGCTGATGTCATAGTCCTATCCCTTCAAGCTGAAATTATCACGCGAGCGCACGATCTGAGCGTTAGTGCCCTCCCCCCTCAACAGGAGTTCCATAAGCATACGGGTAATCCGTAACAGATGGAGTCTCTTCAAAGTTCTCGTGAATTGGTGGAGACTGCGTCTTCCACTCGAGAGAAAGCGAATTGTACGGGTTTGCAGGTGCTCGTTTCGTACTAAACATCCATGCTCCGAGTAGGTTCAAGAGCGCAAAGGTATATCCAAAGCCGTTTACAATAGCGCCGTAAGAGGAGAGCCGGTGAAGCCCCTCAAACTCTGGGAGGTAGTCAAAGTACCGCCGTGGCATTCCCTCCATCCCAAGAACGAACTGGGGGAGGAAGGTGAGGTTGAACCCAACAAAGACGAGTACAAAAGCAACCTTCGCGACATATTCATTGTACATCTTCCCCGTCATCTTCGGGAACCAGAAGTGTAGCGCAGCAATCAATCCAATGACGGCCCCACCCTGAATGGTGTAGTGGAAGTGTGCTACAACGAAGTAGGTATCATGATAGAACACATCAACGGCGAGGGTTGCGAGATAAATTCCGGTGGTTCCTGCAATCATGAAGAGGAACACAAAACCCATCGCATACAACATTGGGGTATCAAACGAGATCGAACCCTTATACATCGTGCTCACCCAGTTAAACACCTTAATCGCGGTTGGTATCGCAACACCGAAGGTGATAACAGAGAAGTAAATTGCTGAGGTGTCTGAAATTCCAGCAACAAGCATGTGGTGTGCCCACACAAGAAATCCGACAAGAGCGATTGCCAACGAGGCGTAACATACCATCTTGTAACCAAAGAGCGGTTTCCTTGAGAAGACAGGGATAATCTCTCCCACAACACCAAACGCTGGTAACACCATGATGTACACTACTGGGTGAGAGTAGAACCAAAAGAGGTGCTCAAAGAGGACAGGGTCCCCACCCATTGCAGGATTAAAAATACCAACCCCTAACCACCGCTCAACGATGAGAAGAAGAAGAGTCATTCCAACAACTGGAGTCGCAAGAGTTTGAATAACGGCTGTTGCGTACAGTGCCCATACAAATACTGGCAACCGATCCCAGGTCATCCCAGGACATCTCAGACGATGCACCGTTACCACGAAATTCAATCCAGTAAGAATGGAAGAAAAGCCTAGGACGAAAGCAGCTCCCGTCATGAGGATAACAGCAGACTGGGTCTGCATGCTGTACGGCGCGTAGAACGTCCATCCGGTATCAATCGGATTCAGGAGAGCAAAGAGCGCCATCGCTGCACCAACAACATAGATGTAGAAGCTCAGAAGGTTTAGCCGCGGGAACGCGACATCCTTCGCTCCAATCATGAGTGGCAGGAGGAAGTTCCCCATCGTTGCCGGTATCCCTGGAACGATGAACAGGAAGATCATGATAGCCCCATGAAGGGTAAAGAGGACGTTGTACTGGTCAGGAGTTAAGAAATCGGCTCCAGCACTTGCAAGCTCCATCCGCATCGTTAGAGCAGCGAGTCCTCCCACGATGAAAAATGCGGTGATCGTGAACAGGTACATGAGACCAATTCGCTTATGATCAACCGTACTCAACCACGACCAAATGCTCGTGTCATGATTGAGATAGTTCGTATTTCCTGCTGACCCGTGTACTACATCAGTGTGACCAGTCATTCGTGCTTACTCCTTACAATCCCAACTAGTTCTGCTTTGAGCGAATAAACTCAACAATCGATTCAAGATCCTCATCCGAGAGCTGGTCTCGGTAATTCTGAGGCATGAGGTTTGGTTGATATCCCGCTACGATATTTCCATTCGGGTTCAAGATAGAGCCCTTGAGGTACTCAGCATCTGCAACCACAGAGGTGCCATCGGTAAACTCACGCTTATTCCCGTAAAGCCCCTTAAAGGTCGGCCCGACGAGGTTTGAACCATCCAAGCTGTGACATCCGATACACGCCTTTGTCTGGTAGTGATACTCGCCTCGCTCGACGGGAGACATCTTTGCGAGCTTCGCTTCGAGATCCTCTCCAGCATCCTCAACGCTCTCCTCAGCACCAGCACCAGCACCACTACCATCCTGCTTTCGGATGAATGCAATGAGTGCCTTAACCTCCTTATCGGATAACTGTCCCTCAAACGCTGGCATCAATCCCGCTGGGTAACCAGCAACGATCTTCTTGTTCGGATAAAGAATTGACTCGCGAATGTAGTCTTCGATTGAGAACTCACCACCAAAGGCAACCTCACTTCCATCGGCAAAGTCTCTCGCATCCGATTCGTACAATTTCAAGAAGCTTGGCCCGACAAGGCGAGATCCATTTAAGCTATGACAAGCATTACACCCCTTCTCTTCGTAGAGCTTCCCTCCAAGAGTCGCGGGATCCATCGTAAGTTTTGCGAGGTCTGCTGAGCGGTCATTCACCCACCGTCCATACTCTGCCTCAGATACAACGCGTAGCTCAGCTAACATAGCGGAGTGGCTCGTCCCGCAGTACTCGGTACAAAACGTATTGTAGCTACCAGTTTTTACAGGGGTGAACATGACGGAGGTGTATCGTCCAGGAATCGCATCCTTTTTAACCCGCATCGCTGGAACGAAGAAACTGTGAAGAACATCTTTTGCGGTGAGCACCACCTTCACCGGGCGATTCACAGGAACTACGAGCTCACCAACGGTCGACTTTCCATTCTCGTACTGGAACTCCCATTGCCACTGCTTCCCCACCGCGTTAACAACGAGCGCTTCGTCCTCTCCTTCCCGCATGTCTTGGAAAATCACGATCCCGTAGTAAGCGATCCAAATACAGATCAGTGTTGGCACAACTGTCCAGACGACCTCAAGAAAATTGTTTCCTTCAATGCGAGGAGTCTCGTGGTCTTGGCCGTTCCGCTTCCGGTAACGAACGGCGAAGTACAACATCGCGCCACACACTGCGACCGTGAAGAGCACGGAAAGATCTGTAATCCAGTGGTGCAACCAATCAACCCTTGGCGCTATCTTTGATGCTTGCTCAGGCAAATATCGAAACATAGTGATTCCTGTATGTGTTCCCTAATTCAACTCTTCTCTAAAAACGAAAAAATCTTTATTTTCGAGCATCACTCCCGTGACTCTCTTTCAATTCTTCCCCACGGAGCCGGCCCTGCCTCCGCAAAAGCCCGATAAACAGTACAAGGGCTATGAGCGTCATGCCAGCCCCCGTTCTCACGAGGCCAAACGCTGCCCAGGTATACTTCCCCTGCAGGTCATCAAATCGGTAACAAAAGAGCAGGGCGTGATCGAGGAGTGTTCCGATCTTCCCCTGACTCGCTTCCACCAACGCCAATCTTACATCGCGATATGGAAAGGATATACCAGCAAAATGCTGAGAAATCATGCCCTTCGGGGATAAAAGGAAGATTGCGGCAACATGAGCGAACTCACCCTTATCCTCTTTAAAGTGAAAGCCAAGCGCCTTCATGAGCGGAACAATGTTCTCTTCATTCCCCGAGAGAAATTTCCACTCATCCGCCTTTTCTCTTGAGGCCTCCAAAAGGAGCTTTCCGCGAAACTCTGAGGCTATCCTTCGGGCTGATTCTGGGGTGTCTTGAGGGTTAAAGCTCACCGTGACGACGCGGTAGTCGTCCCCGAGAGAAAGGGTGAGCTTATTGAGCAGCTCCGTTACTCCTGTCAGGAGCAATCCACAGAGACGTGGACAGTCGTAATATGCTGGAATCAGGATATTTGGCTTCTCTGAGCTCAAAAACTGACTGAGCGGGGCGCTCTTCCCGTCCTCATCGAAAAACTCTAGGGCAAGATCGAGCTCTGTTCCATTTACGGTGGTAAGCCCAACTTCTTTCAGCTCTTCCCCAGGCTTTTCAAGGGCGTATACCGCCCCAGAGGAACGTAGGCCAAAAACTACAGGGGCAAATACACCAAAAAGAGCAGCGATAAGCAGCAAGCGCACAGAGGGTGCGAGACGGCCAAAAACGGCGCATCTATTTGAATTAATGGGTATTTTGCGGTGAATCCAGAGGGGGCTCAGAATCCAAAGGAGGCTCGGTGCTGCGACCATTTGCACACCCTGGGAATCCAAGTGATCCCTCTCTGACTCTGATCGAATAGTAGTTGCTACCTTATTGGTCATATTCCGCTGCTCACAACCTCCAACACTCCCTCTTGAAGCTGATAAGAGCTTAATAAAGTTCTCGTTTCCGGTACAGAGCCGCAGA
>JBMTVV010000059.1:0-8643 GCA_049451755.1 Bdellovibrionota bacterium | reverse complement strand
GGGCAATCTACCCCGAAAAGTCACTACACCATCGGCAATCGCCGCCACCCCCTTCCTCTGAAGCGACTCATCTACCTGGAACAGAATGCCGTTACGATATGGATCGCCTGGTCGAGAGTTTCGGAAACGCTGCGCTACCGTTCCCAGAACGGGAGTATGCAACCCCTCACTTCGAAATTGAGCTCGCAGCCTATTCCGATCCTGCACCACCGTATTTGACGTCGAGGACTCCCTCAAGCGCTCTCTGTGTGGCGAGGTTTCACTCGAGAGGCTCGCTAGCACTGATTCCACTCGAAGCAACTCTGCTTGGAGCCCAATTGCCTTCTGCCGTAGCTCCCGCTCTTTTTCTCGTAGCGCCTGCTCCTGAATTCGCTTCCTCCGTAAGACCTCCGAGAGCTCTCGCTGCTCTCGTTGAATATTGACGTGAAGAACTTTCTGCTTCTCAAAGAGTCCCCGCTCTGTTTTCTGAGCGCTTCGCAGCTGTTGAAGTGACTCTCTTGACCGAACCACCAGCACATTCTCTTCCTGCTGCATTCGGGCGGCAAGCAGAAAGAAGTCGTCATAGTCAATCTCTTCGGCACTCCGCCCGACTGCTCGAGCAAGCTCGTCTGACAACTCAAACTCATCAAGAACCTGCAGTCGATGATACTTTCGTTGTTGATAGGAAGCAGCAAGTCCTTCAAGATGTTCAATATCATACTCAATTTCATCAAGATGCAGCTCCACAACTGCCAGCTCGTTCTGTAAGGTCTGCTCTTGGTTCTCCAACCGCCCCTTTTGCACGACTAATCCCGACAAATTTTTTCTGGCAGCGGACAACTGATTTCTCAGTAGCGTAATCTGATGGTGCATATCTTCAGAGGACTCTTGCAGGAACGCGAGTCTCTCTTGAATTCCTTCTCCCTGCACCTGACAAACCCAACCGAAACAAAAAAAAGACGACATGCACACAGAGAGCAAAGAGCAAAAGGGTGTTCGTGTACGAGCCCTGCCTCCTTGTCTTACGTAACACCCTTTCATTACCGCTCTCTCTGAAAAAGTGATACCGAAAACCAGGTCCCGAACAGTGCCGTTAGAAGGGCTGCGAGACCAAGTCCTGCTTTTGTCATATAAGAAAGTGAAAACAGGTCCGTTCTATACTCTAGCCGCGGCAAGAGCGTACTCACTTCTTCGTAGAGTCGCGCCTCTGCCCACCACAAGAAAACAAGTCCAATAATGACCGCTACGAGTACCGAAAGGAGTGCTTCAAAATAGAGCGGAAACACCATAAAGCTATGGGTTGCCCCAACAAGCTTCATGACCCCAACTTCACGAGCTCGAAGCAAGAAACGGAGATGCATAGCGACGATGACAATCAGAACAGCAGATGCAAAAGCCCCAATCGCAAACAACGAACCAATTCGAGAGAACAAGAGCGAGAGTCGCTGCAGTTGCTGTACTATCTCGGATTGATAGCGAACCTTTTCGACAGCTGCCACGGTAGCAAGCTCATTTTTTAATTTCTCAAAAACTTCAATCTTTGAGAAGCCTGCACCAACAGTAACGAGAAAACGACTTGGCAACGGCTGAAAGTTTTTCGATGCTACTGCAGTAGCATCACTCTTATCCCGAACAGAGGAGGCTGCTTGACGGAGCGGATCAAGCCCCTCAAAGAGTGGATGATCGGAGCCTAGTTTTTCTCTTAGATTCTTAAGAGCGATAGTACCACTCACAAACTCTACCTTTTCAACCTCAGGGAATCCTGCTAGCAGACTCCCCACCTGCTCCTGGCTCGCCGCCTCATCTTCTGACTGGGTCAGGTACACCTTAACAGGAATGCGCAAATCTTCAGCAAATAGGATTTCCGCCAGCGGTTTCGTAGCAAGCAAGAGGGTTCCACACATAAAAACGGCTAATGCGGTTAAGAGAACAATCGCTACAGTACCAACAATATTACGACGTATACCTCCTACCACGTAAGAAAAGAAAAGCCTGCCGTAACCGAACACTCCCAAACGTGATGCGCCCTCAAGCTGTCGCCAAAACTCTTGAAGATTAAGCGATTCCAGATCCTCAACAACCTTCCTTTCCAAAATGAGATTGCCGCTCTCCTGAGCGTGAGAATCTTGGGGGAATTTATCGATAGCTCCATCCGCTCCAAAACTCATGGGCGCGCCTCCCTCTGAGCAAAGTCACCAACGATTTTCCCCCGGTCTAAGACGATGGTACGAAAGCCCATTTGCTCAATCAGCGCCAAATCATGGCTCGCAACGACAATAGTAATCCCCTGACGGTTGGCTTCCTGAAGAAGGCGAAACACCGTTGCTGTCATTCCTGGATCCAAGTTACCGGTGGGCTCGTCTGCAAGAAGTAGTCGGGGGCGATGGATGAGAGCACGTAAAACCGCCACTCTCTGTTGCTCCCCTCCGGAGAGACTCTCGGGAAACCGGTGCGCCTCCCCTGCAAGACCAACGGTTTCTAGCATCTTCAAGCCCATAGCCGCCCTCACCTGCTCAGAGTACCCCTGAACCTCGAGGGGAAAGGTCACGTTTTCCAGAACCGTCCGCGCTGGAAGAAGCTTATAATCTTGAAAGACAAAGCCAACATCTCGACGGAAGCTCGGAAGCTGTTGATGTGGCAACTGAGCCATATCCCTACCGACGACTCTCGCACTTCCACCCGTAGGCACTTCTGCACCAAACAGGATACGTAGGAGGGTGCTTTTGCCTGCCCCACTTGCACCGGCGATACATGCGAACTCTCCGGATTCAATTGAGAGCGAAACCCCATTAAGGGCACTTTGTTGAGGAGGATACACTTTTGCAACTTGACGCAACTCAATCATAGCGGTTTTAGCACCCTACTCATTGGCAATTTTTTACCTGTCCTATTCGACAGGAACATGTAGAATCCATCAAGTAAAAAGATGCTCTCGGAGCAGAAGAGTATCGACAAAAAATGACATTTTTTGAATGCAGGTGTTTTTACAAGGGCTCTCCGATTTTTCGAAAGGCTTCCTGCCCGAAAATAGGTTCCTATGACATTTTAAAACCCCGTATAGAAGACGACCCCGACCCTCAGCAAACTGAAGAATGATAAATAGAAATTCTTTGAATCCATTTCGTGACCTTATAGGAACTCTTTGGCGGGAATCAGCACGAAATAGTCTATGCTCATCTTTCTGCAGCACTCATTCCTCTGATGGCATCGCATCTGGCTACATACACTCTCGAAATGACTATTCTGACATTCTGGTTCCGAGACGCCGCCTTCTGAAAATGCGCGCGGTTTCACGACTCATGACTCTCATAACATGCCCGTTCCTAGTGCTTACTTTTCTGTCGTTATGCTCATGCAGCCGTAAAGCACTCGTTCCAAGGTACAGTGAAGAACTCCAGGGGTCACAGCTATCGTCGGGGGTAGTTTCCATACCTACAGATTGGGAGATTATTGATCGTGGCGAACTACAGGTCTTAGCAAAAACATTCTATGAATCGGGAGGTACGCCCCACTCCATTTACTCAGTAGGCATCGAAAGCTGCGGAATGCGGCATGGTACTGCACGACAGATGGCACTCGTTCGACAACTCTTCAGCGGCTTTCAGCAGGTACAACTCGGCTCTGCTACGAAGAGTTCATGGATGCCAGCTGAGATGACCCTAACTCGGGTCTCCGCCGCGCTCGACGGCAAGGGAATGAAGTGTATCGTATTCTCCCAGTTTTTTCAGGAATGCCTTATCGAGCAAGCATTCTGGATCAACTCAAGCTCCCAATGGCTACATAAAGAGGGAACTGAAAAGCTCCTCTTCTCAGAATTAAAAAACCTCCCTCCCTGGAGTCGATATGAGGCTGCCCAGGCGCAGAGTATCGCCGAGGAGAAAGCACCATGAAAGAGACAATCCGCGAAGTGGGAGGCTACTGCCTTCTCGCATCGGAGATTCTTCGCGATATTTTTCGAAACGGCGTCGATCGCCGTGAACTCTGTAGGCAGATCGTCCAGATTGGAATCCTCTCACTTCCTATCGTCTTGTTAACAGCGCTTTTTACCGGAATGGTTCTCGCGCTACAAACGGCCGTTGCCATGGAACGCTTCGGCGCAAAAAACTATATTGGAAATATCGTTGGCATAGCTCTCTCGCGTGAGCTGGGACCCGTACTATCATCACTGATGGTGTGTGGAAGAGTAGGTGCTGGTATCGCTGCTGAGCTCGGAACTCTCGCTGTCACAGAGCAGATAGACGCTATGCGCTGCCTTGGCGGACATCCAGTGCGGCAGCTTATCACTCCTCGAGTGCTCGCCGCGCTCATGGTATTACCCGGTCTCGTTATTTGTGCTGACCTACTTGGTATCTATGGCGGTTTTCTCATCTCAGTACTTGAACTTGATATCTCAGCGCACCTCTACTACTCCTCACTTGTTTCTACCATTACAATCAGAGACATAGTCGACGGGCTCTTCAAAAGTGCGATTTTTGGAGGTCTCATAGTTCTTCTCGCTTGTTACAAGGGAATTCACACAACAGGCGGCACTGTTGGAGTTGGACAGACAACTACGCGAACTGTCGTTACAGGAAGTGTCATTATTTTCATAACTGATTTCTTCCTCTCGAAATTATTGCTCGCCCTATAGAATGGCTCACGGAGATCTGAATATCCATGAATGAATCCATCGCCATAAAGTTTGAGAACGTCACCATGGGATTTCGTGATGAAATTATACATGAGGGTCTCTCGTTCACCATTAGCCGTGGAGAGTCAATCGCTCTCCTAGGCCCTAGCGGAACGGGAAAAACCGTCCTACTGAAACTCATAGTGGGTCTGCTACAACCGAGAGCAGGGCAAATTCATGTATTTGGTAATGAAGTGAGCAATATGTCAGAAGAGTTGCTCATGAGAGTGCGCACACAAATTGGCTTTCTATTTCAGGGAGCAGCGCTATTCGACTCTTTATCAGTATTTGAAAACATCGCTTATCCGCTGCGACAGCAGGGAGCAGATGATGAAAAGAGCATTCATGAGCGAGTTACTACGGTACTTCAGCGAGTAGGACTCGAGTCAACTCTACAACAATTTCCATCAGAGCTCTCCGGAGGTCAGAAGAAACGGATAGGGCTTGCCAGAGCCCTAGCCCCCAATCCGCAATTACTCCTTTTCGATGAGCCTACCACTGGTCTCGATCCAACTTCAGCCCGGCAAATAGAGGATATTATCGAAAACCTGAACAATGATCCCGAGATGACAACAGTAACTATTACTCATGACATCTCTAGTGCTCGTAGAATTGCCCAGCGATGGATGCTGTTTGCAGAAAAAACCTTACAAGCTGATGGTAACGCAAAAGTACTTGAAACGACCAACTGTCTGATTCAAAATTTTATCACCGGAACATGGAAAAGAGATCTATGAGACATAATCAGGAGTTCCAAGCGGGTATCTTTATCGTACTCACTCTCTCACTAGTAGCTGTAACGATCTTAGCGTTGGGCAGAGAACGGCGGATGTTCTCAACCTCTCTTGAATACTTCACAACGTTTCAAGATGTAAAAGGACTCAAAGAAGGTGCTCCAGTGCGACTTGGAGGAATCACTATTGGTCGGGTACTCGATATTGGTTTTAGCGACACGGCGGATGATTCCCTCGTACACGTATCTCTGGAAATTGATTCGCACTACCAGACTCGCCTAAGAACAAACTCTCGCACATCGATAGCAAGCCAAGGTCTATTAGGAGACCGTTTTGTTAGTATTTCAAATGGCTCTGGCTTAGAGCTCATGGAGCCAAAAGCATATTTCCAATCAGAAGAGAACGGTGACATTGCTGATATCTTACAAACCGCTGGCACAATAGCTCAACACGTAACATCGCTCTCAAAAACTCTTGATGACATTCTAAAAGATTTCCATGAAGACTCAGCAGAAAATTTAAAGGTCACACTCTCAAATACTCGCGAGATCACCTCTGCGCTTACCGAGGGAGAGGGTCTCTTTCACGAGCTCCTCTTCGCACAGGATGACTCAACTGGAGTCGTACAGAGTTTCTCAACAGCTATTCGCAAACTTGAGACAGTAGTGAATGCGCTAGAGAGTGGAGATGGGGTGCTCCACAATCTCATTTTCGAAAAAAGTGATGCAGTCAATAATCGATGGCTTACCGGTACACTCAACGAAATATCTGTAGCTGCGCATTCGATCCAAAAAGTACTGCACCAACTGGAAACCGGCGAAGGGATCCTCCATGAACTTCTCTACACTTCCGTAGAGCCTGGATTGGAACCACTCGGGACACGGCTTGAACGCATCATTACCAATCTTGACCAAGCAACAACATCGCTCGCGAAAGGTGGTGGAACGCTCGGAGCTCTTCTTATTGACTCAACCCTCTATGACAACCTCGTCGATGTGACAGATGAGGCAAAGAGAAGCTACGTACTCCGAAGTGCTATACGAGCGACGATGGAGGAATGACGGCTAACTGCGCCTTCAAGTGCTCAGGCGAAAACACCCCCCTCAAAGTATGAGTGTCTCACCTTGCGCTTTTAGCATGCCCCGTGCGATCATTGTCTCTGATAGGCATACGCCCTCACAGAGAAGTGCTCATATAAGAGGGTTGTATCTGCCTACAACGTCTAGCCACCTTGAACCAGGAAAAGGACTAACATGCATTATCAATCCAGAATGAAAGAACTTTTTTTGACCGCAACTCTGTCATTCGTCTCTGCTTGTGCACTACTGGCTGTAGTTCCAATGTTATCAAGTGACTCACTTTCTGCACTTACCGATGCTCATGCTGATTCACATTCCTGCAGCTGCAAAGGAGAAGAGGATTGTACATGCGAGAAAGATGGATGCACGGATGAGGAGTGTGCTAAACACTGCGATAAGTGCGGAGAGAAGAAGTGCTCTTGTGGAGATAAGGAGCATGCCTCATCACATGAACAGGAAGGAAAAACGGAGAGCTGTCACTAAATCTCGCTATTCCTAAATCTTGCTGTCACTCGTTACCGATTACTAGTTACTCGGTCCCAGTCACTAATGCCCATAGAGGTATTCAGACTTACTCGCGGGGAAACCATGAAACCCGTATTTCCTGCGACCAGTTGGCGTATCCTGCCAATGGCCCCGCGAGTAAGGAAGCGAAATATACCCCACGTGTTGCGTGTAGCAGGAACGTTCTTCTAGCTCAGGCCCTAGCACTAACACATCGCGCTCACACATCAGCGCTTAAAGGCTTCTAGGGCTCGTTCCCTTCCTTCCCGGTGATCGACTATCGGCAACGGATATCCAAGCTGAGCGCACTGCGCAGGACTTGGACAGTGAATAGCTTTTCCTGCTAATATTGAGAGATCCGGACAGTACTCCCTAATGAAATCACCTTTTGCATCAAACTTCTCACTTTGCGAGTATGGATTGAATATTCGGAAATACGGCTGGGCATCTGTTCCGGTTGATGAGCTCCACTGCCACCCTCCATTATTACTCGCAAAATCTGCATCAATAAGATGCTGATTAAAAAATCGCTCTCCCCATCGCCAATCAATCAAGAGATGCTTCGTGAGAAACATAGCAACAACCATTCTTAGGCGATTGTGCATCCAGCCGGTAGTCAGCAACTGACGCATCGCAGCATCCACCAGTGGGTATCCAGTGCGCCCTTCGCACCATGCCTGAAAATCGTTCTCGTCATAGCGCCACTCAACATCTTTATCAATCTTCTCCTTAAAGGCATGGTAACGGCATATACGGGGATGATGTACGAGAACATGCCGATAGAACTCCCTCCAGATCAGCTCAGAGGCCCACGTCATCGCCCCATTCTTCTCTAGAGAGAGTTTCCCGTCGTTAGCTCGCATCGCTGCAGTGAGACACGTTCGAGGAGAAATTGCACCAACAGCTAAGTAGGCGGAAAGCCCACTCGTTCCGTTACGAAGCGCTGGAAAATCCCGCTGTTCTGAATACTCGCTCAAACCGTTCTCCGAAAACTTTCGCAAACGAGCTAATCCATCTCGTTCCCCACCGGGCCAATGCTCAGCAAACAGATTTAGGTCCACCGGAATCTCCTCGATGCTCCCAAAGCTCTCCGGGAAATCCGGCGGTGACACAAAAGAAACCTCCTTCGGTGGTTTTTTAAGACTGATGCCCCCTCGAGCGTACAACACATCGATAAACTTCTTTCGAAATGGGGAAAAGACGGTGTAGGGGCTGCCAGTTGATGTACTCAGCGCCGGCTCATCAGGGGGAATACATGTCTGATCATGAAAGAGTCGAAGCGTCAAACCATGATTCTCGAGCTGCTCCGCAACAGCAGCATCTCTTTTCTGCTCATTCAGCTCATACTCTCTATTGGCAAAGACGGTATCAGCACCTATGTGCTGAGCCAGCGCGAGCAGACGGTCAGGTATCTCACTAAAACGTTCGGCACTCACAAGGTAAAGGGGAATACCCAACTCATATAAGTTTTTCTGTAATGAGCTTACACAACGGAGTAAAAAAGAAATTTTCGGATCTCCCCAGTCGTGACTCCTCCACTGCTTGAGCGAGACAAAAAATACTCCATAGACATCAGTAGGCTTCATTCCCTGAGTAGCTTCTACGAGTGCGGTATTGTCGGACACTCGGAGATCCGAGCGGAACCAGACAAGATGAGCCATACATCCTCCTTGCGTCT
>JBMTVV010000058.1:0-8757 GCA_049451755.1 Bdellovibrionota bacterium | reverse complement strand
CAAACGAGATGGAATGGATTATATTCCTATATCTTTGATGCTGCCATATACCGTCCCCGTTCCTCTATCGGGCTAAAAGCCTGCAGGTATGCATTCAGTGGGATGATGAAAAATCCTGAGCTGAGACCAAGAAAGAAGATTCCTGGAAACGCTACCATTTGATAATGGCCATACACGCCAAGCAACGCAGAGAAGAGCACCATCCCTCCAGCTCCAACAGGCAGAAGTCCTAGCTCTGCTGCTCCCTTTGAAACTCCTCCAGCGATAATGCTTCCAATACCAATGCCGAGTCCAATGCTTGCGAGAATGAGACCCGTTCCCGCATCATCAAAGAATAAGATCTCTTTTGAAAAGAAGAGTATGTTGAGTTGGAAGAGCGCTCCCACAGACCAGAAGAAGGCAATACCAATGGTACACATCCAGAGAGCATTTGACTGAGCAATCTTCTTTAGAATCCGCACATTCGGAAATATAGGGTCCAGCGGAAGTGGGTTGTGCTGAGCGTTTGCACTTCGAGGTGGTACCTTTGTGATGAGCAGACTGCAGAGAATCCCAATAATAGCGATGATAATACAGAGCACTCCAGGATTCCCAAAAGAGCCATCTGAGATAAATCCCGCAGAAGCTGTTCCGATAATAATCGCGCTAAAAACGAAGAACTCGAGATAGCCATTTGCTTTCGAAAGTTCAGAGAGGTGTAGAATCTCTGGTAATATACCGAGCTTTGAGGGGCTAAACAGGGCACTTAGCCTCCCCATGAGAAATACACACAGCAAGAGGAGTTCAGTACTATCTAACATGAACGCAACAAGGCCAATGACCATAACCCCTAGCTCTAGTTGCTTCGTCCACCGGATCATGTCTGTTTTTGAAAATCTATCAGAGCACCAACCAGCAAATGCAGAAAAAAGGATATATGGGAGAAAGAAGAGGGCTGCAGTGAGACTCGCATAGAGAACACTACTGTCATTCCCAATGATCTCCTTTAGCACGATCATTGAGACAACTGTTTTAAAGAGATTGTCGTTGAAGGCTCCAAGAAATTGTGCTCCAAGAAGAGCCCGAAAACTTTTTGATGCGCACGTTTCACCTACATGTGAGGGAGGAGTCTTTTGCTTCATAGTCGTTCGTTGATCAGTCATGCAACCTCTCGGACGCAAATAGAGATGGGTGGAGAGATAATGCAGCTACTCCTAGCAAAGTAGTTATTAGAAGAGAAGACGATGACCTTTTGTCTGGTAACAATCTGAACGAGCAACAATGAGTCAATCCCAGCACTGAGTTTTCCTGGCTCCTAAGTTAGTCCGTTTCCGAGGTAAGCCGGGAGAGCCGGATAGAGGAGTACTATACGTTCTTTTGGGTTTACTTCCCTTTGAGAACCCACTCCTTGGAGTATACCCCGCTTTTCGAATTCGAGGAATTCTCTACTTTTTAAGGGGAGTTACATAGCAGGAGGACCCTTCGACCACTTGGTGAGCGAGGCTTTAATAGTATCTGAGGGAAATCCTTCACCTAAGATGCCTCCTGACATTAAAATCCTTGATTTTATAACCTTATTTTATTCAACTATGGGACTGAGACGCCGTTTAAAAATATGGACACATCTTTTCAACACACGCCAGAGGACCCACGAGGGAGCGAAGTTCGGAAAGGCCGCGAGGCCTCCCGTGAGATAGTCCCGGCGGAGCGGCCCGGTATTGGGAACGCCCCAAGTCTTTCCCGTCATCCTACTGAAATTCGAAATGAGTCTTTCTCTGCCTCGTACCGTGACAAAGACGGCGTTAATCAACCACAGCAGCCAGATAAAAAGCCGCTTGCTGAGATAGCCCTTCCAGGTATTCGTATAGAAAAGGAACCTCCGCAGGGTCAGCAACAACCAAATCCTAGTAGTGGAGGAAACATAGCTCCTCGAGAAGAACCCCCCGCCCGTTTACAGCAGTATGAGATTCCTACCCCACGAGAGATTCGAAAAAAGTTGAGGAAGTATGTCGCCGGATGCGATCAGCTCTTGAAGGATGTGTCTATCTTCGTTCATGAGCACTTACAAAGAGGCGGTAGTTATTTCGCTGTTCCATATGTTCGAGAGCTGCTTCAGCGGAACTTTATCTTTAAGAATCCTCAATCGCAGTCGGCTCGTGAGCTTGTATACGCTGTCACGAGAATCGCCCGTAATAATCAAATCACGAATTCGAAAAACAGCCGTCCTTATCGTGATATTCTTGGCCTCATCCAACTTGAGAAGGAGAATGGTGAGATTACGATGAGACCAGAAGTTATCTCTCATCGGGCGACACAGGAAGAGCAGCAGGCTCTTAAAAAAGAGATTACAGGACTGGTTCGTTCTATCGCATCGGGAAGAAGCAGAGCAGTCAAAAATGAGGATTCGTACTCAAAGAGCGATCTTAAGAAGGCGCTCACAAGAAGATTTGATTTACCTGAGGAAGGAGAGAGTGGGTACCGCATGTTTGATCGGTGGCTTACACGCTTTCATAATGCGGTTCGCCAGGGCGATATCTCAACGAGTACGCAGGGAACCCTGCACGAGAAGGTGGCGCGGTATATGCTCGAAGAGCGGCTTGGAAAGAAGCTCATTGATGGCAAGAGAATCGTAAGAGAGGAGAAGACTAGCTCAGATACGTTGGAGAAACTAGTGCATAGAATTGTGAAGGCGCTTCACCAGACCCAGAAGCGTCACCGAGATGCCTCTCCGACTCGTCTTGTTGCTGGTGCAAAAGAGTCCCTTTGTATTATCGGGGATACGGGTACTGGTAAGACGCAGACTATCAGAGCACTTGAGGCCGTGATGCCTGAGCACATTCCAATCATACGACTCGATGCAAGTACGTTCACAGAAGAAGGATACGAAGGGAGTAGTATCTCAGAATTGCCAGAGAGACTCCTTGAACTGACCGATGGCGATCCCGAAATGGCGAGTCGCGCGATTGTCTTTTTTGATGAGTTTGATAAGAAGCGACATATTCTTGAGGGAGGGCGTGATATTGCCGGACTTGGGGTCCAGCACGCTCTTCTTCGAGTAATGGAAGATGGAGTTGATCAGGAAACGGGAATTGATTTTTCAACCGTGGGATTTATCTTTGGCGGCTCATTCCAAGGGCTTGATGAGATAGTGGCCAGACGATTGAATCTCAATAAAATTGGTTTCAATCCAAACGGTGTGGCAGCGTTTGCCATTAAAAACAGTACGCCAGAAGAGCGTATGTCTCTTATTTCAAAAGCAACCGAAGAAGACCTCGAACGGTATGGAATGGCGAGAGAGTGGGTTGGCCGAGTTGACCTTACCTTTACAGAGCCGATGGGTCCGCGTCAGATGAAAATCATCATGGAGCACGCACAGGGACCTTACCGAGCAGCAATAGAGAGTCTTGAGAAGGATGATGTGCGAATTGTTGTAACAGAAGAGGCGAAAGAGCTGATTGTTGCCCACGCGCTAGCAGTGAAAAAGGGTGCACGGGGACTTCGGACTGTTATGAAGAAGCTCACCCGTGAGATTCGATTTGATGCCCCTGAATTGAAACCAGATGTTCAAAACGAACTCCTGATAGATCCTGAGTCAGTCCGCCGAATACTGGGGGAGCCTCCAACGAGGCGGTGACATCAAGCAGACGCAGACGCGACTGTACAGAGCGAATTCAATCAGAGAAGAGTAGTGAGGGGTAGAGCCCGGCTCATCCTACGAGCAGATCCCCCTCGTTTCCTTACAATGAAGTTCAGTACGTAGAAGTTCAGTACGTAGGACCACGACCGAGTAGGGCAGCCCTCAGCACGTATTCCCAGCATCTCTACTGCGCGTGAGCAAAAGACTCCCTTAGAGCGAAAGGCTCTCAAGAGACTTCTCGGAGCGCTCGCGGGTGTACTCGATACGTTGGATAGCCTTTCGGCTCTCAAGATACCGTCGGAAGTCCTTTAACACATTCATATAGTTTACGAATGCATCGTAAGGGCTCTCGAAAGGGCTGAAGTAAGCATGAACGTCCCCATCCGCGAAGAATTTCGTACACATGTAGTAAAAATGGTCTGAGGTGAGGAGCTTCTTCCACGTATCTGTGAGCTCTTCATCATCGAGCTGACGAACCATTGCTTCAAGCTCGTATGCTTCGTGAAGTGCCTTTTGCTGCATTTTGTTTCCTCTCCATGCAGTTAGGTCGCGCTCCATGTCTGCCCACGAGGTAAGGCGGTGGAAGTGAACTTTTTCTTTTGGCTCATACCGATTAATGACCTCAGTAGGAGTCAGAAAGCACCAGTCCTCATGGGCAAGAATCTGCTCAGGCAGGTGCCACATGAAGTCAAAGATTCCAGTGGAAGCCCACTGGTGCTCACCGAATGTCTCATAATCCATGAAGAGGTTGAGCACTTCTCCGTTCCCGTTGATTTGGTGTGCCCACTTCGCAAACTTTTCTGTGGTGAGAGGCCACTCTTTCCACCCCTGATTCGAGAACCGAAACGCGATATCATCTGAGAGTCGGTAGTTCTTCAGGAGAAGCCTGGCGTCACTCCCTTCAGCTTCATAGACAAAGTTCGGGCTCCGCCAACCTAAAACGTCATCAACACCTTCAGCGATAACCCCTCGAAAGCCGAGGTCAGACTCAAGTCGGGCTATTCGGTTATCGTAGATAAGCTCGGTATTCCGGAAAACCTGTGGCCGTTGGCCAAAAAGAGCCTGCGTAAGAGCAGAGTGCTCTGCTACCTGCTGGCGGAACTCATCTTCGCTGTAGAGCGCCGCAAGTGAGTGATAGTACGTTTCACCGATGAATTCTACCTGGCCAGTCTCAGCAAGTCGTTGAAAACTCTTAAGAACTTCTGGGGCATACGCCTCCATTTGCTCGATAGCAACTCCAGTGACAGCAAATGAGACCTTAAACTGGTCAGGGTAGCGGTCAATCATCCGAAGGAGGAGGTTATTCATCGGGAGGTAGCACTTCTCGGCTACCTTTTTCATGATTTCATCATTCTTCGACTCGTCGAAGTAGCTAAGACTCTCAATGGAGTCGAAGTGGCTGTACCGACCAACTCGGTAGGGTTGATGAACCTGAAAGTAAAAACAAACTGCTGGCATGTGAATTCCTGATTACAAAAAACTTCTCTTATGTGATGCCAATCATCTTTGAGCTATTCAACTCTTTTTCCTGTACTTTTTAGGTTATAGACGAGAATTTACTAGTTCCTGACACAATCTTTACATTTCTGTTACAGAGCACTTCGAAGTTTGTGAATTCGCCCTTGTAGCAGACCTTCTTCTCATCAAACCAACGAGCCGATTTCCTTTAACGGTACTGACTCCGAGTCATACCTTCATATGACAATCGTCTGGTAGTTCAGGAAATGTTTCGCCTTAGAAACATCGATACAAGCGTATGCACTGCATGAGCATCCTGCCTGCTAGTGAACCCTCAGGGCGAACTGGTTGCCCAGCGCACTGTTCTTAGTCCGGTCTTACCCAGCTTACTGGTTGTCTACCGGAAGGTGGATGAAGCGGCCTCTCCCTTAGAACCGCTCGTAGACCTCTTTTACCCGTTCGGCAGAGGCATCCCACTTGATTCGGGAGAGCTCTTTCCGAGCACTCTCAAGCATATCGTCTCGTAACTCACCGAATTGCAAGGCGTTAATAATGAGGTCTGCCATCCGGTCTACATCCCAAAAGTCAAACTTCAAGGTATGTCCGAGGACCTCGGAAACCCCCGTTTGTCGTGAGATGAGAGCCGGAGTGTCGAAGTTAATGGCCTCAAGCGCAGCGAGTCCAAACGGCTCTGATACCGATGGCATGACGTAGAGATCTGCGTTCGAGAACGCTTCTTCCACAGCTTTGCCACGGAGGAATCCGGGAAACTTCACCGAATCGCTGATTCCGAGCTCTTCTACCCGAGCCTTAAGCCGAGGCAGCATGTCTCCACTCCCAGCCACGATGAATTTTGCATCTGGTACGTGGGGGATGACCTTTGCTGCTGCCTCAATGAAGTAGTCAGGGCCTTTCTGGAAGGTGATTCGACCGAGAAAGAGCACCCACTTTTCATTTTCAGGCTTCAGTTCGTGGTAGTGCTCAAGAGCTTCAACCGGATAGATACCGTTGTGTGAGACGAAAATCTTCTCTTCAGGAATGCCGTGTTCTTGAGCGATAACCCCCTTCGTGTAGTGGCTTACTGCAATCACAGCATCTGCTTTCGTTGTCCCGAGTTGTTCGAACTGATGAATCTGTGACCCACCACTATGTCCCGTCCGGTCATACTCAAGGCTGTGAACGTGAACGATGAGTGGTTTTCCGGTTTTCTCAGCGAGAGCAACCCCAGCTGGAAAGGTCATCCAGTCGTGGGCATGGATCACGTCGAAATCAAGGTTATCTGCTGCTGAAAGGACAAGTCCTGTGTACCGAGCAACTTCCTCAAAGAGCGAGTCTCCATAGTGAGCACCTGCTGAGGCTCCACCCTTTTGATTCGAGTACTGACTATGCGCAGACAGAGGAGTACTCAGCGAGTGTGGGCCAATGCCTTCTCCATGAGTGGCGCTATCTCCCTGAGTCAGAGCCTGTCCCAGGTGCGCAAGAACGTCAGCGAGCTCTACTTCGCTTTCATCACTGAGGTGTTTTGACTCTTTTACCTGCGTGAGCGCTAAGTGATAGTCTTGTTCACTCCAGTATGGCTGTAAAAAGGCAGGGATTCCGATCGTCGTGAGACCATGCGTTGAAGAGGCTACCGTTGCAACGGCCTGAAGAGTCGAGCCGACACCGGTAGAACCTGTAGTTTGCAGTGACCCGTCAGCTAATCCAGGACTATACCCACCATTTGCTGCAATTGGATGAGCCATCTGGTGAGAGGTGCCTCCAGTTTGGCCAGCTCCCGTTAGCGCTTCGTGAGCGGCTTCTTTTCGAAGAAAAAGGGCAGCGGGATCAACGAGGTTCATGTGCGTTGCGTTCTCTGACCCTTGCAGTCGCGGGATGACAAACGTGATCTTTACTCCGAGTCGACTGAGTGCCTTGCTAAGACCCTCACATGCTGTTCCTAGTCCCCCTGATATGAAAGGGGGGTACTCCCATCCGAGCATGAGTACGTGCTTCATAGCTCTCCAAAAAGAAAAAATTATTACGAATGATGAATCGAGATCGATGTCGTACCCAGTGTGTCTTTTTCAGGGGCAGGAGACAAGAGATCCATTCGTGTTGTTGGATGTATTTTTGATCCACGAGTGCATTGTTGCAGCGAAATCTTGGGAAACAATGATCTCTCGCTCTTTCTCTAACCACCACTGCCACCGGGTGAGAACTTCTTCCTCGCACTCAATATGAAGCGCTAACTGTAGGAACACCCGATAGTGGTCATGTTCACTGGACCACAGCCCTGTGTAGAGTTTACGAAGCTCTTGATCCTCGGTGTGTTCTGCGAGGAGCCGAAATCGTTCACATGAGCGGGCCTCGATGAGCGAAGAGGTGAGGAGCTTATCGACGAGCTCGCCGGGATAGGTTCCATTACGAACCCCTTCTTTGAGGGCCTGTGCATACGGGTTCCTATGTGAGCGAGTCAGCTCTCCACCGCGGCGGTGTAGGATTCGGAGTACGAGGGTGAGGTGTTGTGACTCATCTCGATTGATCTCAGAGAGCGCCTCTGTCCATTCGGTCGGAGGAGACTGCTCTGGCCATTGGTGGAGGAGCTGAAGTGCGTTGTGAGCAGCCTTCTTCTCAAGGTGCGCGTGGTCAATGAGAAGGCTAACAGGGTCTTTCAGCACCTCATGAGCCCACTCTGGAGGTGTGTCGATGAGTAGGGGCAACTCACGAGCAGCAAGAGAGTCCCGAGAGGGTGTTGTTGAAGAATCACAAGAGGTATCTGAGGGCGGCATTTCACTGGTCATAACGTCACTGGTCGTATCATCACTAGTCATCGCGCCTGAAGTTTCCTCGGTGAGAGAGTAAAAGTCAAAGTGGTTTCTATAGTGCTTTCGGTGAAATGGATAAGGAGTGCCGATGATTGAAGTAATCCTCGTACAGCAGAGTGCCTTCGATGAGCACAGTACTAACGATGGACAAAGTCGTTCGCGCCCAGCAAAGGGGAATTCTGCCCCAACTCCAGAGGAGTATGAGCGGCTCAAACGGCTTGCGCGAGGCCTCTTTGGCACGATTCGAGAGGTCGATGGCATTTTCACCCCACGTTCTTCGTCTGCTATCCGGGCAGCTGAAGCGATTGCAGCGCTCTTCAGTAGACCGATCGAGATTTTTGAGACTTCACACGAGGATACGAGTGGTGTGTATGAAGCGCTCATCCCAACACGCGGAAGACACCTCATTCTTGCCGAAGACCCTGCATTACGACGGTTAGTGGGCAAGTTGTGTGGCATTTCCGAGTATGTATTTGAGCCACTTCAGCGAGGAGGCGCGATTTCGATTAAGAAAGATGTAATGGATCGGTGGCGGGTAAGCTGGATGCTTCAACCGCGACACCTTCGCTCTATTGGAAGCTCCCTCATGCAGCTCGCTTCAGACTCACCGGAGCCTTTCCGCATCCCGTTACCTTCTATGAGGAACGTCATTCACAATGGCCGCTATTAAGGGTTTTCTCCTTATCCGATTGGACCCCATTTGAGGAGAAGTAGCTCGCATGGTTGGCACTATTCATCTCTGTACGCAGGAAGAGTTCCCCCGATATAAAGTACCGTGGAACGCCCTGGCCTCTCGTTTGAGATATCCGATGATGACTCATGAGTGGCATGAAGCAGCACTCAAAGCACTTCACCCAGAAGATGTCCCTTATATCGTTA
>JBMTVV010000057.1:0-8836 GCA_049451755.1 Bdellovibrionota bacterium | reverse complement strand
TTCCGCATCTCTGGAGTTACACTACTGCTGCTGGTCTGTGATGAATCCAATAAAGGGGTGGATCCGGCCTGTTCATTCGACGAAGCTTCTGCTACCACGTCGATCCCCGCTGGAGATTGAGGGCCAGAAATAAGTACCGATATGCTGTCAGGAGATATCCCAGCAGCTCCCGCAACGAGAATTTGTATCTCCCGGTGTACTTCTTGAAAGGTTTCATCTGTAATCAGAAGAACACTACCTGATGAGTGATACTCCTTCTCCGTGGACCGACCAAAAATGGGATCAGTTGGAGGAAGATTCAGGTGCACTCTAGACTCAAGGACACCAGTAAGTGCCATGAGCGTCGACTCGATATCACTCGCTAGTGCTCGTTCATACTGAAAACGTTGAGTTTCACGATTTGGGAGCATACCACTAGCAAGCTCTGAGCGAGTGCTATCGAGACGACGAAACACCCTCGCATGAGATAGAAGTGAGAGTGCAGGAATGGCATCTTTGCGACTAACCGCTAATGCCCATGTGCCATCAGACTGTAATTGTTTTTCTGCCATGATCCCCCGTTCATGTAATCGGGTAAGCAGTTTGTTCCCTTCATTCTCTGTGAGGTTATGGAGAATAGGCTCCTTACATGCCGCAAGCGCTAACATCAGCACAATGAGGAAGAGACTTCTCACTTTACTTCCTCCTCTTCCGGCTTGGTTTGCTCTCTCTGTGACTCGGAAAGTACTTCTTTGAGAAGGAGCAGGGCTCGAGCGTGCAACCGAGAAGCCCATGAACGGGTGATCTCCAGTCTTTTCTTTGCAATTTCGTTGAGAGATAAACCCTCAAAGTAGAACGCTTGAAGCAATGTACGTTCACTTTCTGGTAACTGATTGATCGCCTTGCGAAGTGTATCAGCTTGCTGCTGCTGCATAAGCTGCTTCTCTGAGCACGGAATTTCTTCTTGTCGCTGAGTAATCTCATCTTCGTGCTCTAGGTAGTTTAATCGAAAAATCAACGCTCCTTGCGCCGCGAATTCGAGTACTTCTGCAAGCTCTTCATCCTCATCTATAGGTTGATAGTTGTTTATTTTCCAAAATTCATCGGAGAGGAGATTCACTGATTGAATTACCTGTAAGGCTCGATATTCACGTTTGGACTGACCAGAATCCTGCCTAATGTGATCGATAATTGCGCCACGCACACGAAAGTATGCATACTTCTCAAATGGAACCCCTGTGTTTCCGTCATAACGTGAGGCGGCTTCGACGAGACCTGAATATGCAGCGCTGAGGTAATCGTCGTAATAATGGGGCGCCGCATGAAATTTCATCATCTGCTGTTTCGCGACAATTTGTGCAAAGTGTAGGTAGTTCTCAGCACGTTCTGTTTTGGCGATCGTATTCATTCGTCTTCGCATAGCTCCCTTAACGGTGCGTATCGAAAGGCATGGATTTAAGTTTCCTCTCAGATGACATTTCTCAAAGTCGCTCGCTTCAATAGGGACCTCACTCGTAGCTTCACCGTCATAACCCATTGTAAATGCCGGATCTTTCACAGAATGAACCTTTTCTTGACTTAGGCTCGCCCGGGTGAGTAACTAAGCAATCAAAACAGCGTTATGGAGGTGCGTGTGTTTGAACAAAACCGCGGAAATAGAGATGACCGCGAGCAGCGTACCAATCCTGAGGTCGGAGAGGTGCTCAAGACCGCTCTGACTTGCCCACACACAGGGAAACCACTACATGTCGGACGGTTCATTGAGAAGCACTTTCTAACCGTAGAAAGGGACCAAGAGGGCCTCTATGTTGTTTTCGTAAGCTCATATCCTCCAGAGGGAACCCCTGAACAGGGTGGTCGTGAGGAGGTCTATCGATGGGACGAGAACTTCACCTTCATCGACTCCAGAGGTCTAAAGCGATATTCAAATGGAGAGACAGCGCTCTACGTTCCAAACCTTGATGTGGAAGAAGTCCTTGAGAAATTAAATAAAAAAAATCGTATTCCTCCAACGCAATATGATTATCAAGTGGACAGCGCTCCCTTAGACGCTATACATTCAGATGCATCACTTCCAGATTCTGTACACTCAACCCCTTTGAATAAGAGCGCTCTTCATAATGGGCTCTTTTATGGCGTGCAGCCGATTGATTTATCTTCACTCATTCTTTCACCACTGCCCTCTGATAAGAAGCCCCATGAGACAGTTGATTAGACAACGGTGAAACTTACTCACTATCTCCGATAAACAAACATTGATCGCTTGATACGCATGTTTCAGATACGTTACGAGCTATCTTCTCTGCTCCTAAAAACAAGAGAAAAAGATTGAGTTCACGAATAAAGTAACATAAAAACAGTTAGCAGCTTTAAGCTCGGTTTGAGGCTTGGCACACGAGACCTATAGATGAAGGGGCGTAAAGAGATATGGCAAAACTCTATTTTCGATATGGGACAGTGAGTAGCGCAAAAACCCTCAATTTACTTGCTGTTGCCCATAATTATCGACAACAAGGGAAGAACGTCCTCTTACTGAAGCCTCGGTTGGACGTTCGATTTAGTGAGAATACGATCCGCTCGCGTGCAGGGCTTGAACAAACTGCGGATCTTCTTGTTGACGGAGAAACAGAGCTGCCACTTGACCACATCAGTACTTATCACTGCGTACTCGTTGATGAGGTACAATTCATCAGCCCATACATAATAGACCAGCTTCGACATGTCGCGAGTAATCTCAACGTCCCTGTAATCTGCTATGGTCTACGAGCCGATTTTCGTTCTCGAAGTTTTCCTGGCTCACTGCGTCTCTTTGAGCTAGCTGACAGTATTGAAGAGATTAAAACAACCTGCGCCTACTGTACTAAGAAGGCTATAATGAACCTCAAGCACAAAAACGGAGTAGCAACACTTGAAGGACCATCAGTTGATCTAGGAGCAGAGGAAAAGTATTTTCCTGCATGTCATAGTTGTTATGAAGAAGCGTTACGTGCTGCAAACGCGTTAGTAGGACAGACACCTACTGAGTTATCATCCTACTCTGCCTCGTCTCGGTAGTACATTTTTTGCTGTCTCACTGGCCTCGTACGCTATGAAACACATTGTTCTTTTTGATATCGATGGAACCCTTCTTAGGGCCCAAGGTGCAGGTGAAATCGCCTTTCAGAGAGCATTTGAAGACGTTTTCAATACTGAGTCATCATGGAGTAAGCTCACCCTCCATGGTCGTACTGACCCGGACATTATCGATGAAATCTGCGAGACCATAAATGGTCGAGTACAAACCATAGCCGAAGACTCCTACCTCAAAGAGCGATTTATATTTCATTTTGAGCAAATCATCTTCGCTCATGAACCCTTCACGCTGATGCCAGGAGTGGAGTTATTACTACAGTCTCTACACGCCCAAGAAGATGTACTCTTAGGAATTGAGACAGGAAATCTACAACCCACCGCAGAGATGAAACTAATGCGAGGAGCCATTCACTCGTACTTTCAGTCTGGTGGATATGCAAGTGATGCGCGAGACAGAAAAGATATCGTGCGTATTGCGAATGAACGAATGAAGGCGCTTCTCCGTTCTTCCGAAAGTGTCACCGTAACTTTCATTGGTGACTCTATTAATGATATTCTTGCAGCTGATGCGAATTCCGCTCGTTCGATAGGAGTAGCAACCGGCGGTGTTTCCTTAAAAACGTATCACACCCACTGCAAACCGACGCTCTTTGCTGAGGATCTCTCTGAAACGGAGAAGCTTATCTCCTTTATCTTAGGAAGATAGCCTATGGGCTTATCCTCTCCTACGTTTCAGCCAACTTACTGATGAGCGCCTTATGGCATCGACATAGGAGTTGGTGCTATGCTCATAGGTAATGTCGAAAAGAATTCTTATTTTCATTGTCGCTTACAATGCCGAAAAGACCCTGACATGGGTGCTCGACCGCATCCCTCGTGAGCTCCTCACCGAGGATAACGAAATTTTAATTATCGATGACTCCTCGAAAGACAAGACCTTTGAGGTAGGGTTGAAATATCGCAACTTACCAGAGGGCATACAGCTAACGCTTCTCCGTACTCCCATTAATCAAGGATATGGTGGGAATCAGAAGCTCGGTTACCGGTATGCTATCGAGCGAGGCTATCAGGTTGTGGTGCTAGTTCATGGAGATGGTCAATATCCACCGGAGATGATCGGAGAGATCGCAGAGCCAATTCTTACAGGGGAGAGTGATGCTGTCTTCGGCTCAAGAATGATGAAACGAGGCGACGCACTGAAAGGTGGGATGCCTCTCTATAAATATATTGGCAATACCGTGCTCACGACATTCCAAAATTGGTGCCTCGGCTCTCAATTATCTGAGTTTCACAGCGGTTTTCGAGCGTATTCAGTTCCTGCGCTGTCCGAGATTCCCTTTGAACACAATACAAATGATTTCCATTTTGATACCGAAATCATCATTCAGTTATTTCGAAAGTCCTTGCGAGTGTCCGAGATACCGATTCCAACGCACTATGGTGACGAGATCTGCCACGTGAATGGATTTCGCTATGCACTCGATGTGGTCAGAGCCACACTCATGAGTCGGATACAAAACCTAGGGCTCCTCTACAGAAGAAAATTCGATGTTGGAGTGAATTTCAGAGATAATCCCTATGAAGCGAAGCTCGATTTCGATTCTTCGCATTCACGAGCTGTGGACTCGATTAAAGGGGGAGAGCATGTTCTTGATCTTGGTTGTGGAGAAGGAATCGTTGCTCGAGCACTGGGAGAGCGCGGCTGCGTCGTATCATGTGTCGACAAGAGAGATATACCGAAACTAAGAGAATTCGCTGCCCATTATGAGATACACGATCTTAACAACTTCCAACCTAGCGCATCCCTACAGAAAGAGCGCTTTGATACCATCCTGCTCCTTGATATTCTAGAACACCTCAACAACCCAGAAGAGTTTCTTGACCATCTACGTCGGCTGTACGGGGCACACACTCCAAGGATAATTATCACCACCGGCAATATTGGGTTTGTCCTGCTTCGTCTTGCTCATGTACTTGGGCAATTTAATTATGGTCCGCGTGGAATCCTTGACATCGGTCATAAGCGCCTCTTTAATTTCCGCAATCTCCTGGGACTACTTGAGGAGAGCGGGTACGCTGTTATCCGAACTGAGGGAATACCTGCCCCATTCCCACTTGTGCTTCGGCGAGGAAGGTTCAGTCGGCTTCTGCTCACATTGAATCGGCTCGGCATCTCACTATCCAAAACACTCTTTTCGTATCAGATATACATCGAAGCTCGTATCACGCCGAGTGTGCAAGGACTCCTCGGTGTGATGCTCGAAGAGCCAGCAGGGAGCCTCTCGAAAACAGTTAGTGGCGAGGACCCATCAACGAAGAATGATTCGCCTATTCATTGAACCCAGACGATCCTCGGTGGTTACCAGTTTAGCTTAAGGTAAACAAGTCCGTGGTCCGAGGCTTCAGGAAATTCACGAATCACTCCACTATCGTAATCTCCCTCGATTCCTGGCCTCTCATATGCAAATTGCAGATTCGTGACGGGGAGAAGAATCTCATCGAGCCATGAAAATGTATTCCCATAAAGATAGGTACCAGGAGTTTGAAAGGTCTGAGGATCATTTGTAAGCACACTCGTCAAAATAGGTGGGAGCGCGGCTCCCGGCTTGCACAAGGGCATTCCGCGCTTATTGAGGCGGCACGGGGCTTCTCCCTGAAAGCGTGATAATATGAGCTCGCCCGTGAGGAGTCGTGCGCTTGCAGTATCGAAGTTACTATTCCGGTCACCGAGTAAGACGAGTAGGTTTCCATCTCCCTTCAGCAAGTCCTCGTTTCTTTGCACAACAATACGACGAAGCGCTTCTGCCATCTCCATGCGGTATGTCTCCCAGGAGAGGTCCGCACCATCAGCACTATTAAATGCTTGCGACTTAAAGTGGAATGTAATGACCGTCAACTCACGAGTGGCAGACTGTTCCTTCCCAGTGATAACGAAGCGAAGCTGTAGTGGACCTCTCGCAAATAGTCGAGGCTCTTGGCTCTCCGAAATTTTTGGAAGCTCAACGTTTGCGAATGATGTTACACCATTAAACTCAATGCCCTCTTCTTCAACAATGAAGCCGACGCGTGAGATCCGATCATTCGATGGTCCTACATAGGTCACGTATTTCTTATTCGTAAAGAACTGCAACCTCGCTGCTAGTTCATTCAGTGCCTCCTGTGCCTTCTTTTCATTCGCACCGAGAACCTCCTGTACCGCAATGATTGTGCATCCAGCCTTGTGAAACCGTTGTATGAGCGCAGTCATTTTTGCGGCTCGCTCTTCTTCGGTCTCGACTTCCTCGCGTCTCTTCATGAGCGCGAGCTCTCCAAAGTTTTCTAGATTCTGCGAACAGAGCACTACCTCTGGAAGACCGCGCGAGTCTTCCTTCTGATTTAGAACATTAATACGATCATTCGCCTGCGAGTACGCTGTAAACGGGTTCATCAGCATGAAACAGAGGCATAAAAAAATTATAGAGATAGTAAAACGACCAGTTCGGACCATCATCCCAACCCCCCTGATTCTGTGATTCTAAAGCGAGCACCCTTCCTCGGCTCATTCTGCGTGAAGAAGTTTTCCCACGGTTCTCCAACCTGCTCAGCACGAGCAATCGCGGAGAGGCTATATGTTCCAATCAATACTGCATCTATAATATCTTGATATTTCTTGGGCGTCGAATGAATCGCTAGTCCAAGATCTTTTAGGCGCGTACCGTGTAACCGAAGTGCTACCTCCATAGCGGTTGATTTTACTACGTCACGAGGCAACTGCTTACCGCGGAGTCCCATTACTTCGTATTGTACCGAGCGAGGATGAACTCGGCCGGGAACCCGAACACCCACCTCACGGGCGACCGTTTCAAAGACTCCGCGAACTTGTTCGACCACAAATGCTGCCCGTGGATCACGCATGGTTGTTGGAGCCTCGCATATCAGAATATCGTTTGAATTGAGGCTGGCCTCTGAAAAAATTTCTCCGACTTTCTGCTGTAAATCGACGAGCCGATGAGCCATTGGATACTTGGAGCCAAGCGGTCTTATTTTTCCAACTGCCAAAAGAAGAGGCTCTCCGTTCGCTGGAGCTTTGAAAAGTGCCCAGCCAGAGCAGATAAGCCCTGGATCTACCGCAAAAAGTCTCGTCATTTCAGTTTATTATATTATTTATGCCTCAAAAACGACAGGAATTCGCCCTTCCCTCTCGTACGCAGCTTCACACGGTCGTTACTCAGGTTACGACCTTTACCCCCTCAAAACAATCGAGTGAGTTGCCTTCTTGGGCGGTAATTACTACTTTTACGGGCTCAACTTCGATAAAGACAGGCCTGTTATGGATCATGAACTTCTATGTGAACTTTACCAAGGGATGTTGAGAATTCGGCGCTTCGAAGAAGAAGCGGCTAGACTTTACACCGAGAGAAAAATCGGTGGATTTCTCCATCTCTATATCGGACAGGAAGCTGTCGCGGTTGGAGCACTCTCAGTGCTTGAAAAACAGGACAAGGTCATAACCGCTTACAGGTGTCACGGTCACTATCTTGCTCGAGGTGGCTCTGCAAAAGCGGGAATGGCGGAACTCCTTGGAAAAGCGACGGGCTGCGTAGAAGGAAGAGGTGGCTCAATGCACTTCTATGACATCAAGAACAACTTCTACGGCGGATGGGGAATTGTAGGGGCACAGGTGCCACTCGCTGCCGGACTTGCATTTGCTCAAAAATATAAAAACGAACGTGGGGTTACGCTTTGTTTCCTCGGTGACGGAGCTATCAATATTGGACCTTTCCATGAAGGGCTCTCTCTCGCCTCTCTCTGGGATCTACCTGTAGTGTACCTCATTGAAAACAATGAATACGCGATGGGGACGCCTCTTGAGAAAACTGCCCCGACGGAAGATCTTTCTATTCGAGCTCTCGGTTACGCTATGGCACGCGAAACTATTGACGGGCACGATATCTTTGACGTTCGTGCGAAGGTACATGCTGCTGTTCAGAGAGCTCGAGAGCATAACCAGCCAACATTGATTGAGGTAAAGACCTACCGTTACAGAGGACACTCAATGGCGGATCCTCAGAAGTACCGCACACGGGAAGATGTGAAAGAGCGTCAACAACGAGATGCGATTCTGCTTCTTGGTCTTAAGCTCGAAGAGCTTGGGATGGGAGAAATACGAGCTCGCATCGAAGCAGAAATTGAAGCAGAGATTCAGGAGGCGGTTGAGTATGCGGAGAACTCACCATTTCCAGATCCTGCAACTGCAACAGATTATACCTATATTGAAAGTTAAGAGGCTGCCGTGGAATCAGTACATCAAGGGGGAGAGAACGCCGTGAGTGAAGGATTGACAGTTCGAGAAATTCCAATCCGGGATGCGCTTCAAGAGGCCATGTCTGAGGAAATGCGTCTCGATCAGAGTATCGTTCTTATGGGAGAAGAAGTTGGCTCCTACAATGGCGCTTACAAGTGCTCTCGAGGAATGTTGGATGAATTTGGAAGCAAGCGAGTAATCGATACTCCCATCGCAGAAAATGGATTTGCAGGAATTGGCATTGGTGCTGCTATGTGCGGGCTACGACCGATTGTCGAATTCATGACTTTTAATTTCTCACTCGTAGCGATTGATCAGATCATCAATACGGCAGCAAAGGCACGGCTCATGTCAGCAGGACAGCTTTCAGTGCCTATCACGTTCCGTGGAGCTGGAGGAGCTGCATATCAACTCGGCGCTCAACACGCCAACTCTTTTGAGCAGTGGTATGCATACACACCAGGTCTGAAGGTGGTGTGCCCGTCAACGCCGTACGATATG
>JBMTVV010000056.1:0-8844 GCA_049451755.1 Bdellovibrionota bacterium | reverse complement strand
GCTTCAATGGCATAAACGTCGCCCGCAATATGATTAGCACCCCTCACCGAGGGCGAGCTATCCCCTATGATTTCTCATTGAGAGGATTTCTCCTTTTTCGGATTTGAATCTTAATATCCGTACCAGAAAAAGCAAAATGCTCTTGTAGCTTTCGTTTGAGGTATCGTTCGTAACTCCTCCCTATGCTTTGTGGGTAGTTCACAAAGAGAAGCACTGTCGGTGGCGTTGTTGTTACCTGGGTCGCAAAATAGAGCTTTATTGGATGACCACGGTGCACCGGTGGAGGGTTTTTCATGAAAGCCTGCCCAAGAACTCGATTCAGCTCAGATGTCTGTACTCGTGTTGCTGCCGACTCATATACCTCTTTCACCGTCTCAAAAACCTTTGGGCATCGGCGTCCTGTTTTTGCTGATAGAAATAGTATTGGGGCATACCGACAAAAATTGAGCCGTTCGCTCACTCGTTCTGTGTACTTTTTTACACTCTTGTTGTCCTTCTCAATCGCATCCCATTTATTGACTACAACACAAAACGGTATCCCTCTCCGATGGAGGAGATCTGCTATTCTTCGCTCCTGATCGCTTACGAGCGGCTCCTGCGTGGCATCTAGCAACAGGAGTGTAACATCACACCGTGCAAGTGCCTTCAACGCACGCACATTCGCGTACCGTTCGAGAGATTCTTCAGGAATATGACTCTTCCTACGTAACCCTGCCGTATCAACAAGTACATATGCCTGACCATCTCGCGTGAGTTCAACATCGATGCTATCTCTCGTGGTTCCTGGGATCTCAGAGGCAATAACCCGCTCCGAACCAATAAGACGATTCACAAGGCTCGACTTACCTACATTTGGCTTTCCAATAATCGCAATCCTGATAGCGGTCTCATCTATCTCTTCGACCTCAGGATCTTCTCCGGCAGCCAGCACCTCGAGCGCATCTACAATAGAACCTATTACCTCATGCAGATTCTGGCGATGTGCAGCACTGATACAGATAAACTCTTCAATTCCTAACTGGTGGAACTCGACAGCCTCACTCTGAGTAGAAGGCTTTTCACACTTATTGATTACCCAGATAACCGGCTTTTCTGTTTTTCTCAGTAGCCGTACTAGCGCAGCATCATCAGGATGTACTCCATGCATTCCATCAAGTACTGCCACAATGATACTCGCCTCATCTATCGCAAGGGCACTTTGCTCATGAACTGCAGCAGCAAGTGGATCTTCTGTTTCACCGAGAATCCCTCCCGTATCAATCAAGGTGACCATATGCTCCTTGATATTCATCAGTGCATAGGAACGATCTCTCGTTACACCCGCGATGTCTTCTGTGATGCTCTTGTTTTTCTTACACAGCGCGTTGAATAACGTGGATTTTCCAACGTTTGTTCTCCCGATAAGCGCTACCTTCGGTGCTTTTCTCATGACTCTCCTACCTCTGAAGAGCCACGCGGCTCTTCCTCTTTACTATTTCCCTTCGGTAGTTCTCTCCCGAGTTCTTCCAGCGCGATGCGAGCTGCCTCTTGCTGTGAGGCCTTTTTCGTTCCGCCTTCTCCTCTTCCAAGAATTTTCCCTTCAACTTGAACGATTGAGATAAAGCGAGGAGCATGCTCTGGACCTTCTGTATATTCCAGCAAATACTCTGGCGCCTCTTTCTCCAGTTGATGCAGCGCCTCCTGTAGCTCTGTTTTGGGATCTCGTGGTTCTACATGAATAATGCGATCGCCAAATAACATGCCGACCACATGCTTCGCCTTCTCAAAGCTGGATTCTCTGTAAATCGCACCAATCAAAGCCTCGAGAACATCAGCTAGAATAGAGGCTCGCTCGTGTCCTCTCTGGGCTCGTTCTGCCCTACTCAGGATAATGCAATCACCGAGTTCAAGCTCCTTTGCGATCTCTGCTAGCGACTGAGTATTCACAAGCGCAGCGCGCATCTTAGAGAGCTCTCCCTCTCGCGCATGCGGATGTCTTTGTAGTAAGAGGTCAGCGATTGCGAGATCTAACACCGCATCACCAAGAAACTCTAGGCGCTCGTAGTCCGGACGCTCTCCGGAGGTAGCTGAGCAGTGGGTTAATGCATATGTAAGCAAGTCAGTGGATTGGAACGTATAACCAATCTCTCCCTGTAACCTCTCCCGAAGTGCTTTTGCCTGCTCTTCCCTTCCTACCATGCCGACTCCTCTTGTAGGATCTGAAGTGAGTGTCTGTTCGTGCAACCTGCAAGAATTCGCCCCCCACCGAGAAGTTCCTTGTTTTTCTTGTCATAAAAAACACCTGCTTGCCCTGGTGCAGGAGAAGTCCACTCATCGACAAAGTGTAACTTCGCTATGTCTCCCTCCATAACAAGTTTGGCTCGGACACCTCTATGCTTATGACGTACTTGCACGACTACTTCGATCTCTTCTGTCGGCCCCTGAGTTCGGGCATAGGAAGGATGTACCCAGTTGAGTGCTCCAACAGAGAACCCGGGTACTTCAAGATCCTCCCGAGGACCTACTAGTACCTCAGCGCTCTCACGGTCGATATCAATAACGTATAGAGGATTCTCCTGTCCGGAAATTCCAAGTCCTTTTCGCTGACCGACAGTGAACTGGTGAATTCCGTCATGTTTGCCTAAGACGGCTCCCTCTCTATTCACGAATACCCCTGGGCGCTTGGCATCACCAAGACGTGAGCCGACAAACTCACTTAGTGGCCCTGAGACGAAACAGATGTCTTGACTTTCCGGCTTGTCTGCCGTTTTTATACCGGCATCTCGTGCCAACTGGCGGACTTCTCCCTTTGTGAGCTCCCCCAGTGGGAATATAGTCTGCGCCAACTCTTCCTGTAATAGACCATACAGGAAATAGCTCTGATCCTTTCGATCATCCGCTCCCCGATAAAGATGGTATCCATCCGACTCTCTTTTGAGTGCAACGTAGTGACCGGTAGCAACCGAAGCACAACCTAACGATAGTGCCCTTCCCCGTAGCTCTCGAAACTTCACTTCATTATTACAATCAACGCATGGATTTGGAGTCTCCCCATTCTCATACGTTTTTAAGAATTTCGAGATTACCTTTTCGTGAAATTTCTCCTCAAAATCAAAGACATAGTAGGGTATTCCAAGCTTGCCCGCCACAGATCGAGCATCAGCAAAATCACTCGGTGCACAACAGGTAGCTCGCGAACTACATCCTCCATGGTTCCGATAGTCCCAAACCTGCATGGATACCCCGACAATATCTCTTCCTTGTTCAGCAAGAAGGAGCGCTGCCACGGAGGAATCGACACCACCAGACATGGCGACAACAACTTTCCCTTCAAGTATCGAATCTTCCATAACAATGGCCGTAAACTGAAAAACTATCGGAGAGAGCTCAACTAGCCTCTCCAGAGGGGGAAAGAGTAGCAGATTCTTGCTCCGTAGTCGCGACCCCAGAGCGATCGAAACAGAGAAAAACCCGTTCTAGAACGGTTTTTAGGTCATCTTTTTTAAAATCTGAGCGAAAGCTGAAACGAAGCACCTCTTTCGAGGCTGATTCTGGTAATGACATCCCACCAAGAACATGAGAGCCGAGCTGTTTACCAGATGAGCACGCAGAGCCCCGGGAGCAGGCCACTCCTTCCAAATCAAGCGCAACCACGAGGTCTTCGGTCGATGTGCCCGGTAAATAAACGAGTGAGGTATTCGCTAGGCGATGAGCTGCCCTCATCCCCACTATGTCAGACGATGGATATCTCTCTAGGATAGCTCGTTCGAATTCACTCCGAATCTGAGATGTTGATTGCGCATACTCTTCCCAGATGTGTGGGAGTTTCCGCAGGGCAGGACCAATGCTAGCGATGCCGAGAGTATTCTCAGTCCCTGGCCTCCACTTCAATTCTTGCGCTCCACCCACGAGAAACGAGTGAAGGCTAAGAGCTGAGCTTGCAATTGTTATCCCCACTCCAGGCAGGCCTCCAAATTTGTGAGGCGCTATCGTCAGAAAATCAAAAGGGAATGCCCTTAGATCAATCGCTTTTTTGGAGAACATCTGAACCGCATCGGTGTGAAGGATGCACTGTGGAAACTCCCGTCGGACTCGTTGAAATATCTCTGGAATAGGGTGAATGACTCCCGTTTCATTGTTTGCCCACATCAGAGATACGAGTCGAGTGTCCTCGTTCATCACAGATAACACTGAATCAACAGACAGCTCTCCGCTTGCATCTGGACGAACCCGTACTACTTCAACTCCGTCTTCTTCTAGCCTTCGAAGAGGTTCTTCAACGGAAGAGTGCTCGACAGAGCTCGAAACAAGTCTCGGTTTCCCGTAAGTGACACTCTCTCTGAATGGATATCCCAAGGCTTGGTTGTTTCCCTCTGTAGCGCCACTCGTAAAAAATATTCGGTGCGTGCTTTCGCTCAGATGCAGGAAGTCATACAGATCACTGCGTGTTTCATCGACAAGCGCCCTAACTCTTTGTCCCTCGCAGTGTATCGAGCTCGGATTGAGATACTGGTTATCCTGAATATTCTCAAGGAATTGCGTAAGAAAACTGGTGACCTCAGGGAGTAGGCCATACGTTGCGTTCGCATCAAGATACAGGCGTTTCTGACTTTTTAGACTCAAATCCTCATCATTCCTAAGAAAGACTCGATAATAGATGAAAGGTAGTTATAAATGCGTTCTGCTCTTTTGACAAATACGGCTACCGCAGCCGCTAAGCTCGTTTCCAATCCCGCCACAACTGCGGCAGCAGGACAGGCTGCCTCCTCTCTTCAGCTGAACACGGACAAGATACAAGAGGGCCGCATGCTTTCAAAAGAGCGAGGACCGAGCAAACCAAAGAAAATCGACCCGACTTTCGAGAATGAGGGGATAGATCCAGAGAAAGAAGGCGCTGCCGCAGAGTCTTCAGAGGGTAACGGACTAATAAAACGAAAAAAACTCCATACCGTGGCCTGATTTAGTACTCAAGTAGCCTTCTAACAGACTCCTCCAGTCGGCTTTTTGCCATGTAGGCCTCCTCTAAGCGTCGCTCGAAGGGAACCGGTGTTGAAAGACTGCCGCACCGAATAACGGGTGCATCCAGACTCTCGAAGAATCGCTCACCAATGAGAGCGGCGAGCTCTCCGCCGAATCCACCAAACAAGGCCGCCTCGTGGAGTACGAGCACTCTATGTGTCTCCTTGATTGCTCTACCAATTGCCTCTACATCGAGTGGATTCAACCACCTAAGATCAAGAAGTGTTACCGATAGCTCAGGATGCTCTTCCAGAAACTCTTTCGCCCATCGTACGCCAAGCCCATAGGTGACAATAGTAAAATCAACCCCTCGTGAAAGAACATTTGCCGTAAAGGGTGTCTCGTACATGGTGGTTGGAACGAGCTCTCGTTCACGTCGGTACAGCAATTTATGCTCGAAAAACATTACGGGGTTTGGATCCTGAATAGCAGTGAGCAACATACCTTTAGCGTCGTAGGGATTTGAGGGGTATGCGACTTTCAGACCTGGCGCATGAAGAAACCACGACTCAGAAGTCTGAGAGTGAAACGGTCCTGCGGAAGCACCACCGCCACATGGCATGCGGATAACTACCGGCATTGCAATACCGCTCCGGTAACGCATCTTGGCCAGGTTATTGACGATTTGCGTGAAAGCTGTGGATGCAAAATCAGAGAATTGCATCTCAATTACAGACGGAACTCCAGTTACAGCAAGACCTACACTCGCACCAACGATCGCAGATTCACAAAGTGGGGTATTTCGTACGCGATGCCGCCCAAAACTTTGAACGAAATCCTGAGATGTTTTGAACACTCCGCCATACTCTGCAACATCTTGCCCCATGAAAATTAAATCAGGGTTATACTCCATAGCTTGGTAAAGCCCCTCTCGAATCGCATCAACGAAGCGCAGCTCAACCAATTCCGAGCACGGCTCTTGCGAGAGATTGGGAAGGTACGGCTCAAAAATATCAGACTCTTCTCGAAAGGAGTCAGGCACTGGGTAGAGATCTTCGCTTGCGATAGCTAAAGCCTCCTCGATCTCCCCAGCAACCTCGGTTCGTATCTGCCTTAACGCATCTTCGGTCATAGCCTTTGATGAAGTAATAAAGTCCTCAAATCGCTTTATTGGGTCTTTTGATTCCCATGTAGTAATCAGTGCCGGAGGGACATATTTCGTTCCAGAAGCTTCTTCATGCCCACGAATCCGAAACGTCTGGCACTCAAGAAGAACAGGTTGACCGTTAGTGAGAACTTGATTACGGAGTCTTTGCACTGCCTCGAGCACTCCATCGAAGCGGTTTCCATCGATGGTTTCACCGTACATGCCGTAAGAGCCAGAACGAAGTGACAACCGCTCGCAAGCATACTGCTCGTGAACTGGCGTTGAGAGCGCATATCCATTATTTTCAATAAGAAAAATAATCGGGAGTCTCCAGACAGATGCGACGTTGAGCGCTTCATGAAAGTCACCCTGGCTCGTCATGCCGTCACCACCAATAGCGAGGACCACCCTCTGCTCATTTCGAAACTTATGGCTAAGTGCAATCCCAAGGGCAGTGCAAAAGTGCGGTCCAAGGTGAGAGATCATTCCGACAATGTGGTGTTCCTTTGAGCTAAAGTGGAAAGAACGGTCTCTTCCCTGAGTAAATCCCCGCTGCTTACCCATAAACTGAGCGAACAGTCTATCAAGCGGCACACCTCTTGTAGTAAAGACACCAAGATTTCTATGCAACGGTAAAATAAAATCATCTGGCTCCATTGCAATGGTTGCACCCACTGCAATGGCCTCCTGTCCGATACCAGAAAACCACTTCGAGATCTTGCCCTGCTTGAGCAGCAAAAGCATACGCTCTTCAATCAAGCGAGGTCGGATAAGCGCTCTATAACTCTCCCGCAACCAGTCGCTGGTATACATTTCATGACGCGAACCGGAAACTTCTGCCTTCATACTCCGATTAATCATTATGCAATCTGCATATCCCAAAGATTTTACATTCTCCACGTGGAGCTTTGTTGCCTTATCCCTTATGTTACTACTGATTACCGGCATTGCGGTACGCATTTTTTACACCTCGCCAAACATATCATCCCGTAGGCTCCTTGTAGCAACAGATCCAGAGTCCTCTCTTGCCTATGGGCATCCGTTACCAATCGACCTCCCTCCTCAGGACTTATTAGAAGAAATGCGCGGAATCCCCACAAATGTAGTTAATGCAGCATTAGCAGCAGCTAAAGAATACTGTGACAAACAAGCAGGGAGCAGGCCTGAATGGCGGTGGAATGATATCCGTGGCGTTGGAGTAAAGAGGCAACAGATTCTCATGCAGCTAGTGAGCCCACCCAGTTGTATCCGCTCTTCCTACCGGGAATTTCTGGACGGCGAATAAAGGGGGGTGCTTTGAGGACAACTAAGACCAGTGCTATTGCACTACTTCTCATATCTTTTAAGGGTGAGCGTGCGACTATCATTACTGGTCACAGCGAAGTGTAGGTCATAATCGACTACTGCACTGAGTTCAGGGGCATTCTCAGGCCATTCAACAAGCACGAGTGAGTGTTCTTCATCTAGAGCCTCGAAGAGCTCTACTGGAGCACTTGAAAGCCGATAGAGATCCCAATGATAAATATGCTCATATGGAAGAGGCCCCGGATAAACGTGTTCTAACGTATACGTTGGAGAGGTAACCTCTTCAGATGATCCAAGATGCGCTACAAGCTCTCGAATAAATGTAGTTTTGCCACTTCCGAGTGTTCCTTTAAAGCCGATGAGCATTCCCGGAGTAAGGTAGGTGGCTACCTCTTGAACGACTTCTGGCAATTCTTTAAGTCTGTACTCGCGCTTCATTCCTCCCTGCCTACTCCAAAGCCAATTACCTCTGATATTACCCTTGCCAGCTCAGAGGCTCTCATGGGGCGCGAGCCGATATGCTCCGCTGCTTCTCCGTGAAGATACATACCTAGTTGGGCTGCTTCAATCGTCGATAGCCCCTGTGCCAGGAATCCTCCGATAACCCCCGAGAGAATGTCGCCTGAACCCGCCGTAGCCAAAAAACCTGTGCCCCTGAGATTTACTCGACCTTCTTTCCCATCATAGGCAAGAGAGCCTCCACCCTTCAACATAATGGTAGCACCATATTATTCATATAAACGGCGTACCGTAGCAGGTCTATCTCGTTGTACAACCTCTGACGTTATGCCGAGAAGACGTGCGGCTTCCCCTACGTGGGGTGTCATAACTGCTCTCCTAAGCAATGGCTTGATATCCCCACAGTGATACATGGCAATCAGATTCAGGGCGTCAGCATCAAGAACTATTGGAAGACCCTTGTTTGCTACTGCTTCCAATAATGACACCACACTGTCAGCAGTTTCTGGTGCAGTTCCGATTCCTGGACCCAAGACGATAGACTGAATACTTCCTGTTTCCATCCGCGAAACGATATTGGCAAGGTCAGCAGTGGAGAGATTCTGGCCAGAGGCAGAGAGATGAATAACCTCAGGAGGTGGGTTCGAAGTGCTAGTTGAGAATCTAAGCTGAGATACCTTGCCGACACCCGAAGCAAATGCGCCAAGCGCAGCGAGCGTTCCAGCTCCCGGCATGTCAGCACACCCAGCAAGAATGAGGGTATGTCCGAAGGTGCCTTTATGGGAAATCGCTGATCTGGATGGTAACTTTGAAAGCGCACTCGAATCAGCCAATCGGAATTGAGAGCTCCACTGAGAAGAACGAATAGCGCCATCGATAAGCCGAATGCTGCCACATTGCTCAGGTGCCTGATTCTGAGTCATTCCAAGCTTTCGATATTGAATGGTTAATGTCATATCCGCCTGAAAGCAGGAAGGAAACACTTCACCGGTATC
>JBMTVV010000055.1:0-8882 GCA_049451755.1 Bdellovibrionota bacterium | reverse complement strand
TTTGGGGCAAGCATCGCTGCAAGCGCTTTACGACCCGGATAGGATTCGACAACCTCTCGTGAAGAAAAAAATCGAGGGTGGCCAAGAGCAGTTCGTTCCGATTTCTTGGAAGAGCGCACTCAAAAAGCTCACTTCAGCACTTGAATTTGCCGGTTCAGATTTTGCCTTTATAACAGGAGAGCAATCGGGAAGTTACCGAGCTCTTATTGCTGACTTTGTCGGCACCCGTGGTGGACAACGCATCGTGTACGATCCGCTCTCGCCAGTTGAAGTTGCCGAAGCATCTCGCATTGTGTACGGAGAGTATGGTGTCCCAACGTATCGGCTTGAGCGCTCTGACTTCGTATTGAACTTTGGAGCAGACTTTCTTGAAACATGGGCATCTCCAGTCGAGTATGCCCGTAGGTGGGCAGATGGTCGACGCGGTGGAAATAACACCCGTTACGTACAAATTGAGCCCCGACTGTCTCTAACCGGTTCGAACGCAGATCGTTGGTTGAAGTGCGCGCCCGGGAGTGAGATCGAAGTTGCAAAATTTCTCTTAAAATCACTGGTTGATGCTGGAAAGGGCGAGAACCTCTCTGAGAGAGTCCTCTCTGGTATTCGTGGTCTCATCCGTGGAGCTACTATTAAAGGAGCTGCAGAGGCATCCGGTCTCGATGAGCGTGATATCCTTCTCGTAGCAGAGCGATTACGGAAAGCAAAGCATGGAGTTGTTCTCTCTGGTGGAGCGGTGTCGAGAACGTCTTACGGAGAAGACCTCGCAGTACTCTCCGCATTGATGAACCTGATGCTTGCCTCCGTCGGTGATGTTGTACAAATCGGTGCTATGCGCACGCCAGAGAGTAACCGGAAGAGTCTTGCTGATGCAGTCGATGCGCTCGGGAAAGGATCACTCCGCCTCATGCTCGTCGGTGATGGTGTGAACCCTGCGTTTACATTGCCGGCTGATTACGGGTTTTCCTATGCTATTAATCAAGGACGAGTCGAGCGACAAAAGGCAATGAATGAAGCAGGCAATGTCGATAGTGATATTCCTTTCGTTGTGAGCTTTTCTTCTTCGCTTGACGAGACAGCGAAGCTTGCTGACCTCATTCTTCCTTCTCATCATTCGTTAGAGGACTGGGGGGATGTTGAGCCGATACCGGGCATACGGTCGATTGTTCAGCCAGCAATGACTCCAGTGTTTGATACGAAGAGTCTTGGGGATGTTGTGCTTGAGGCAAGTGCTGCTCTTGGTGCGTCGCTCACCTCGGCGAATGGTGCGACCTCGTTTCAGGATTACGTCAAGGCGCAGTGGCGTCGCGTGCACGCACAGAGTGGATCGGCTGAAAGTTTTACAAAGTGGTGGCTGCAGCAGGTAGAGCAAGGCGGACTCTTTGACGAGTCGGCACTCGATCGACGCGTCAAAGTAAACGTGTCCTCTGAGGCATTTGAGTTACGTGGTGATGCGCATGCGGTGAAAGCTGGTAAGGGCGAGCTCACGCTCCTTCCATATTTTTCTGTGAAGACATTTGATGGGCGCGCGGCGAATCGACCATGGTTACAAGAACTGCCAGATCCGGTCGTGCAGGCTGTGTGGGATTCGTGGGGTGAGTTGCATGAGAAAACAGCAGCTCAACTTGGTATTAAAGCGGGTGATTCTATCACGGTTCGAAATGCGTACGGTGAATTGAATCTTCCGGTCTATATCTCAGATCGCATTGCTGAGGGAACTGTCGGCGTTCCTGTCGGTCAGGGGCATACGGAGTATGGACGGTACGCGCGTGAGGTCTCACACGTTGGGAACGTTTTTGACCTGCTTCCGAAAGATACTTCAGCGAGCAAGTCACTCGCGCTCCTTACAACCTCGGTCACGGTGACCCGGGCTCTGAAAAAGTCTCCGCTCGTGGTCTCGCAGGGGAGTGACTCTCAGGCGGGGAGAGGGCTCGCACGTACCTCAATTATAGAGCCGAAAAAGAGCTCGCACGGCTCACATGGCGATGGGCACGGATCGGCTCATGGAAGTGCTCACGGTGATGGTGGTGCTCACGGGCATCACGAGCCGAAGCAGATGTATGAACAGCGCGTACACCCAATGTATGAGTGGGTTATGGCTGTTGATCTCGCTGCGTGTACAGGGTGTTCTGCGTGTGTCACTGCGTGTTACGCAGAGAACAACATCCCAACCGTTGGGAAGAAGGTCTTCTATCAAGGGCGAGAGATGTCGTGGCTACGACTTGATCGCTACTTTGATGAACGTCCTGAGTCGGGTGGACATTCTGGTAGCCACGGTGATGATCACCATGCGAGTGCGGAAGAGTTTACGGTGAGCTTCATGCCGATGATGTGCCAGCACTGTAACAATGCTCCGTGTGAGCCGGTATGTCCGGTATACGCAACGTACCATAACGATGAAGGACTTAACGTTATGGTGTACAACCGTTGTGTTGGAACGCGTTACTGTTCAAATAACTGTAGTTACAAAGCGCGACGCTTTAACTGGTTTGAGTTCGAGTGGCCAGAGCCGATGAACCTCCAGGTGAATCCAGATGTCACAAAGCGATCTGCAGGTGTCATGGAAAAGTGTACCTTCTGTGTGCAGAGAATTAAGGAAGCGCAGGGGAAAGCGAAGGATCTTGGACGTACCGTCCTTGATGGTGAGGTGCAGCCGGCGTGTGTTCAGAGCTGTCCAACGCAAGCGCTTGCTTTCGGAAATATCAACGACCCAGCTAGTAAGGTTTCGAAGTTGTCGAAGGATTCTCGTGCGTACAAGGTCCTCGATCACCATTTGAATACTCAGCCGAGCGTAATTTACTTGGAAAACGTAAAGTATAAGGTTTGATGCCATGTCTGTAACATCAGGATATATGAGTCATACAGCGGACCTCGATGATGCGAGTATCGATCCGGAAGAACGTGAAGTTACGTACGGATATGTAAACGATACGGTCTTAAAGATGTTAGAGCCGCCAAAGTGGGGGTGGTACTTCCTCTTAGCATTCTGCATTTTGCTTGTCGGTATTGGTGGAATCTCCTTCTCGTGGCAGCTACGGAACGGGATGGGTTCTGCAGGTATTGCTCACCCGATTGCGTGGGGTGTGTACATTACGAACTTCGTATTCTGGGTTGGTATCGCTCACTCTGGAACACTTATTTCAGCGGTTCTCTATCTCTTCCGAGCGCGATTCCGGATGCCGATTTACCGACTAGCTGAGGCGATGACGGTTTTCGCTGTAATGACTGCGGGACTCTTTCCGCTCATTCACGTAGGACGTCCGTGGTTCGCGTATTGGCTCTTGCCGTATCCGAATGAACGGATGTTGTGGCCGAATTTCCGCTCGCCCCTTCTGTGGGACGTATTTGCGGTATCAACGTACTTCACGGTGTCAGCGGTGTTTTTCATCGTAGGATTGATCCCGGATATTGCTGTTGCGCGTGATGCTGCAAAGACGAAAGTGAAGAAGCTCCTCTACACGTTGACTTCGCTTGGTTGGAATGGAAACCATCGGGCGTGGCACCACTATGAAGAGGCGTACCTCGTATTTGCCGCACTCGCGACCCCGCTCGTTATTTCGGTACACAGCGTCGTTTCGTGGGACTTCGCGATGGGGAACGTGCCCGGGTGGCATGCAACGATCTTTCCACCGTACTTTGTTGCTGGAGCGATCTTCTCTGGAGTGGCGATGGTTATCACACTTATCATTCCGCTGCGGAATATCTTTAACCTCCATGCGATCGTGCGAAAAGAGCATTTTGAAGCGATGTCAAAGCTTATCATGTTAACGAGTGGTATCGTAACGTACGCCTATATCACGGAGTTCTATACGGCGTGGTGGAGTAACAATATGTTCGAACGGTACCAGTTCTGGTTCCGTCCGTTCGGAGAGTTCGCACCGGCGTTTTGGGGGATGACGTTTTGCAACTGTATTGCACCACTGTCGCTCTGGTATAAGCCATTGCGGACAAATATTGCATTCCTCTTTGCGCTCTCTATCGTCATTAACATCGGTATGTGGCTTGAGCGCTTCAACATCATCTTTACCTCACTAGCTCGTGAGTTCCTCCCTTCAGCGTGGGGTGGATATAACTTCAGCTGGGTAGAGTTTGGTATCACGATTGGTGCCTTTGGTTGGTTTGGAATGTGGATGACGCTCTTTATTAAGTTTTTCCCAGCAGTGGCAATCACGGAGATTAAGATGATCCTCCCACCGCCAGCACGGGACAAGAGCAGGCTAGAACACCACTAATCGGGTGAAACGGTTTGTAATCAACGAGAGAAGGGATAGAGAAGGATGAAAGGGAATAAAGTCGTAGTGGGTGTTTTCGAGTATCTCGATGATGCCATAGCGGCGGTGGAGGTCGCAAAAGGAGAGGAGCTCGACTACCAAGTGTACTCACCAGTTCCGAACCACTACCTTGATGATGCCACGAGCGAGAACCGAGGACCGGTACGGTTTATTTCTGGGGTTGGAGCAGTCACGGGTCTGACAGCGGGCTTCTCGTTGGCAATCTTGTGTTCACTGGACTACCCGTTGCGAACGAGTGCGAAGGCCATTGCCTCTGTGCCTGGTTTCGTGGTGATTGGATATGAGTGCACCATTTTATTCGGAGCGCTAGCGACACTTGCGGCGTTGTTCCTCTTTTGTGGTCTGCCGAATATCCTCCGGAAGCCAGGGTATGATGGAAGGTTCTCGCGAGACAGATTTGGAGTATTGATAAGTTGTGATTCGAGCCGCACCGGAGAGCTTCAAGCGAAGCTTCAGGCAGCAGGAGCAGAAGAAGTCGAGGTTCAAGATGGTCTGTAAGACAGTAACGCGAATAGGGATATCGTTTCTGTGTTGTCTTTCGGTAGTTGCTGAGGTTGCAGCGCTTCCGTTTAACGATGACATGGTTCATGACCAGTACAAAACGAGTGAGGTGATGCGTGCTGCGCCGGAAGGGAGTATCCCGGTTGGTGCGCACCGATACCATGTAGACTCAGTGCTCGCGACGAAAAACCTTACTCCAGAGGGGATATCGGCAAGAGCTGCTTTAAAAAATCCAGTACCATCAACTGATGAATCTGTATCGAGGGGAAAACGGTTGTGGGCTGTGAACTGTTCTCCGTGTCACGGAACGTATACTGGGAAAGAAGACCCAGCGTATGGCGGCTCAGCGAAGTTCCTGAAGTCCATTGATCCGGCGGTGGCGGGTGCCACGTCAGGCCCAAATCTCGTGACAGAGAGTTACCTGAAAGACCCATCGAAGTCAGATGGACACCTTTTTAGTTACATTCACTTTGGTGGCCTCGCGGTGATGCCGCGATACGGCTACAAGTTATCCCTCCGTGAGCACTGGGATGTCGTGAACTACATCCGTTGGATGCAGTCAGATTTTACCGAGGTAATGGCGAAGAAGTAATTGTAAAGCATCAAACCAAATAGGTTGAAAGTACCATGCATATAGAAGTTCCGAATATTGATATCGAAGCGGCAATTCAGGCTCCACCCGTAGCGCCGAGTAGAACAACCCGTACCCTTGGCTTGATCTGTATCGTAATAGGAGTGAGCGTTTTCTTTTGGGCACTCTTTTCCGATTACCCAGATAAGTTGTTGTGGGGAACGTACTTCGTAAGCCTCCTGTTCTGGATGGGGCTCTCTGTTGGCGCAGTTATGACCACGGCAATTTTTCAGATTGTTCGAGCACTATGGGCGGTTCCAATTCGACGAGTAGCAGAAGCTCATATCTCATTTCTTCCGTGGGCGCTCTGTTTGTGGGCAGCAACATATTTCGGTAAAGAACACCTCTACCCATGGGCACGTAGTCCAATGCCGGGACGTGAAGCATGGATGGAGCCGACATTCGTCTATGTCCGATTCGGACTGCTTTTCCTCGGATTTTTCTGGTTGCTGACGTACTTCACCCGGCTGTCGCTCCGCTCTGATGTCGGAGTTGCAAGAGAGAAGCTTGCCGATGCTTCGTATTGGACGGGAGTCGTCTATAAGAAGCTCACCAGTGGATGGCGTGGTGAAGCAGTAGAGACGCTAGACTTACAGAAGCGGATGAGCTTCTTAGCACCGGTGCTCGTCGTGTGTTATGCGGTTGTCTGGACACTCTTTGCGACAGAGATGATCGTAGGAATGGACACGATTTGGTTCTCGAACATGTTCGGTGGGTTTGAATTTTTAGCGAATATTTATACTGCTTGGGCGATGCTAGCGGTGCTCTCGTTTTGTATCTCTCGCCGTCACGGACTGTTTCAGAAGCATTTGAGAAATCGCCAGTTGTGGGATCTTGGCATGTTGACCTTTGGATTCTGCATGTTGTGGGGATATACGTTCTTCTCGCAATTTCTCCCTCAGTGGTACGGAAATATGCCTGAAGAGACTCAGTGGCTTATCCTCCGAACCCGAGAGCTTCCGTGGAAGGCGCTTGGATACACTACCTTTGGGTGTGCCTTCGTGGTGCCATTTATCTTGCTTCTCAGTCGGGATATTAAGAAAAACCCAGCGACATTTTCTATTGTTGCAATGGTCATCTTTGCTGGTGTGTGGTTAACGAAGTACATGGTGGTTATGCCACAGGTGAGTCCAGAAGCGATTCCGTTTAGCTTTGTTGATATCGGAGTATTTCTTGGATTCTTCGGGATTTATATCCTCTCGATACAATCATTCTTGGCGAAGTTTCCATTTATGACCTTCTCGCATCCGCAGGCGAAAGGGGATGTGAAGAGCTGGTAAAAGAGTTCGGCCAAAGGCAATCTCTCGCAGAGGGAGGATAGTGAGGGGGAGTAGGCACTGCTACGGGCGAGCTACTCGCGTTTCCTATAGACACATCACAGTTGGAGTAGTACAAGTCGGACTAAGGACTTCTGACCGTCGAGAATCTCACAATTTCTCGTAGTAAGGGGTTTGGTGTGTAAAGGGAAAAATCGCTGTGATGTACTTAGTGCGCATTCAGCTCTTTAGATCTCCCTCATTTCAGCCGTTTATTTCTTTAGCCTTTTTTAAGGAAGCGGCTGAATGAGCGATCTTCATACTACCATGCTTCGGTGCCTACAGCAGGTTCTCCGTCCTGTAGTGCGCTTTTGCCTCTCGCGCTCCCTTGGTCTTAACGAACTCATTGATGTGGCTCGGATTGTCTTCGTGGAGGTTGCCGAAGAAGAGCTCGAACGGCGAGGAGAGAAAGTGAATAATAGCCGGGTGAGTGCGTTTACGGGAGTCGACCGACGGGCAGTCCAACGAATTCGTGAGACACGGGAACAACCGGATACGACGATGCATTTTGCCGTACGGGTGATTGGCCAGTGGCGCCGTGATCAGCGGTTTACGGATAAGGCTGGTCGTCCACGAGTGCTCTCGCTCGGAGGTCCTGAGTCTGAGTTCAATGAGCTCGTCCGGAGTATTAGCACGACGTTACACCCTCGAAGCACCCTTGCAGCACTTGAGCAGGTATCAGCGATTGAAATTATTGAGGGGAAGGTGAAGCTGAAAAAAGCAGCATACATTCCGAAGGGACGACCGGTGGAAGGGTTTCAGATGTTGGCTGAGGATGTAGAAGACTTCATGTCAGCCGTATCAGAGAATATTTTCTATGAAGGGGATACGTTACCGAACTTTCACGGACAGACCCATTACGACAACATTGCTGAAGAGGATCTTCCGAAAATTCGGGATTGGTTATTCAAGCAGTGTTCGAACTTTCATCATCGAGTGGATCGGTATCTCTCTGCCTTTGATATCGATATTCAATCTGATCAGAAGAAGGGAAAGAAGGACGGTGGGGGATGCTCCGTCGTATACGGAAGTTTTAGTCACCTTAAGGGGCTTCCGAAGGAGTAGGTCACCACATCAGTAACTTCTGTGTAATCCTTCTGCCCTGCCCTATGTCGCCAGCCCTATGTCGCCAGCCCTATGTCCACTGTCCTATGTCTTCGTTGAGTTTTTGAGAAATGCCTTTTTTAGAAATACCCAGGTGAGTTGAGAATACCCGTGTCGTTATCATATATCCTATCAACGAAGTATTGGACCCTGTTCATTTCTCTCTTCTTCTTGCTGCCCTCTTCCGCAATTCGCATTTTCATATCCTTGGGCAACGATTGCTCCTGTACGTGTGTCTGAGAAGAGGAGTTGAGTAAGTTCGCACTCCTCCGCACACGGCTCATTTGCACAGAAGGGAAGAAATACCTGCGCAAGGTAGGAGATAAAGTCTCGACAATTGGTGACGTAAGAACCCGGGTCATCAAGGCACGGCTCTTCACACGAAAGATCTGGAATTCCTTGTATTGTTGTAAATCGCGCAGCGACACACTGAGCCAGTATTTCTTCATTTGCATTTCCATCCCCCCCGTCTTCACTTGGGCTAGGACTAGGATGACCACTTGGAGTGGGAGTCGGTTGAGTGCCTGGTCTGGTAGGTGGTGATGGAGTAAGAGATGGCTGAGGTTCAAAAGAACTAGCATCAGAACTGGAGTCCTCACCTGCAGCGGTATCATTCTCGGAAGGGCCATCGGGTATGAATATAGCCGCTGCTGGAGTATTTGGTTGTTCTGGTTCCGGGAGAGTAATTGCCAGTGTGCCACTATTACCCGTTGCGATAAAAGTGTTCGTTGGATAGGTCTGGTCTTCTGTTGTCGTAATGGTGAGTGAAGTGGCCTCCCCGATGCGCAATCCTAAATTTGTGAGTTGAAAACTTCCGTCTGGACCAGTCACCACCATCTTTGCATTTGCCGGGTTGGTAACGGTGCTATTCACAACGGGCTCGTTCGCCGCCGTTCGTACAGTTCCTGTTCCGGAGATATTTGTTCCGCGAGTTCCACCACCACACCCGGTTCCAAGAAGCGAGATCGTGAGAGCCAGGAGCACGAAGATCGCACTCGTTAAAGTGTGATAGGATGGGTGATAGGTTGACGGATAATAGGG
>JBMTVV010000054.1:0-8950 GCA_049451755.1 Bdellovibrionota bacterium | reverse complement strand
GAGTGTCTCAGCATATGGGAGTATAAACCGTCTCCGTTCAACCCCTGAGCGGCTACAGATCCGTGTAAACTTCTCTTGCAACTTCAGATCATCGGGAATCCAACGAAGCGCAACATCGTGCATCGCACCTTGGTCGACCTCAAAATTCGGCACTGCGATTGAAACCTGGGTAATTGATGACATGAACCTTACTCCTCTCCCTTCCATGAGGCCTTAGCCTCTGTAGTTGCTGGCAACCTTACTTCATAAAAAATAGTCACTATGGGATCGACACTTGCGATAAGAATAGAAGGATCCTCAACCCCGAAAAATGCCCAATCAATCGGAAGACTCCCTGTGATGACATACCCCCCCTCGCTATCAGCTTTGATGAGCGTCGGTAACTCCACGGCAAGAGTCGTCTTGAGGATTGTTAGCTTGCCTGACAACGAGTCTTTACACTCACCCTCTGCAAGAACTCGTGACGGAGTGCATCCATGCTGTAATGTTCCACCGGTAAACGAAACGCGTGGATATTCCGCTGCAGACATAACCCGCCTCATCTTCTTATCACGAGTTGAGTTCTCAGTATCAAATCTTGCAACTGGTAGCGTGAGTGAGAGCGCTAGCTCATCGAATCGTTCCCGCTCTCCGAGCGCTACTGACCCCTCTACACCACTCACTGCACCGTGGACGAGGTGCCAAGTAGAGTCGAGCTCAAACCGGACCTTCGTATTCGCATCACTGAGTTCAATAGGTAGATTCCAGGAGTGACTCTCAGTCTCAGCCATCACAATAGTGCCGAACAGGAACGATGCACTGAAGAGAAAGAGATAAATGGTACGTTTCATAGAGCTATCCTTTTTAATGAACTTTTTTGCAATTACGTAACTACTGTATCCCCTGAAATACTCGCGCTTTAAGAGCCAAAGAAGCAGCAGCACGAGAGCTCCACGAGCAATGTTTCTTTGCTGCTAACTTCTGAGTCTCTTGGTATCGGAGCGACTCTAGAAGTCGTGCAGGTGCTGGTATGAGATGGTGCAGCAAGGAGAGCAACCTCATACTCGTTACCGGAAAGCAGCAGACTCCCCAACGAGCGAGTCTATTCCTTCGCACATTCAGGTGAAAGGAAATGGCTGTCAGCAGCCGGAGAGATCGAGCGATAGGCTTGTACGCCCTTGCAAACTCCGCTGAAGACCCGCCGTTCTGCCGAAGAATCATCGACGCCGCATGAACGGCACTAAGAACTCCATGGGTCATGCCAAGCCCTCCTATCGGATCAAATCGCTCCAGTGCATCCCCGATCTGGTAAGCACCATAATCCCCAGCCACTGTTTGTGAGTGATGAATTGAACTTGCTCCCCGGACAGAGGAGATGCTCTTGATGCGAAATCCCATTTCCTTTAATAGCTCTAGCGCTCGCGCTTGCACCTCTTGTGGTGCCACCTCATAAGAGCTTTTTTTCGAAAGAAGCACACTGATGTTCACCTCTCGAGGAGATATCTGGGTAAAGAGATACTCTCCCTCAGGCCGATGATGAAGTATGACTGTGCTTGGCTGAGTTTGCGCCCACTCTCCCTCACACCACAGCACGAGACCAAAGCGCCTTTTCACACCCACTTCTTGTTCTGTACCAGGGAGCAACTTGCTTGCGGCAGGACCACAAGCGAAGACAAGGTCCTTGCCATGAAAAGCGTTCCCATCACCGAGCTCAACCCGCCAGTACCCTCCAAGGCGCTCGACTCGACTCACCCGTTCAGGGATGTGGGTGACAGTCTTAAGACCAAGAGCCCTCTCCTGGAGTGATTGGTCGAGAAGGCTTCGGGAGACTCCATAACCAAGTGGTGCGGCTCCCTCACGAGACCGGAGGAGCTTCTGTGCTCTCCCGTTCCCAAAATGAATATCATACCCCCAAAACGGCTGAGCTGTTTGCTCTAGCTCCGTGCTCCACAGGCCGAGGTAGTTCAGATACTCGTACCCAATATGTGAGAGCCCCTCACCACATGCTTTCCGGCGGGGAAACTGCATCGGGTCAAGAAGGAGGACGCGTTGCCCTCTCTGAGCGATGAGGGTCGTCACGATAGACCCCGATAAGGACGCACCGATTACTATAGTATTATACTCAACTTTCGGCGCTGGTTGTGAAGTGATTAATTCTCGTGATAGATCTCGCATAGTGCCATTATGACTTCTTTTCAGAAAAAGAATTCACGGATCAATGTTCGATAACAAAGAAAAACTCTAAATATTAGTGAGTTACGAAGAGCCTGTATGACGTTTCGCCAAGAAGAAAGTGCTGCGACTGTGCTGTCAAAGCGAGAAAGAATTGGAATTATCACCATCCTCTCAACGGTTGCTCTCCTTACTGCCATAGACGTCTATGAAGATTGGATAGAAGGAGCAGCGTTAAGTCACATCATCCCAGAAGTTTTCGTAATAATTTTTGCCACCGGGATTGGTCTCTACCTAATGATACGAGCCCTTCGAGCACGAAAGAAGGTTCTCGATCGCGCTGAAGAAGAGCTCCAAACAGCCAGAGACGCTGCCCAGGAATGGCAGGCAACAGCGCAATCGCTTAGTCAGGGAATAACAGAAGCGATAACCGCGCAGTTCCTGGCTTGGGGCCTTACCTCAGCAGAGCAAGAAGTCGGTTTTCTCCTCTTAAAGGGGCTCAGCATTCATGAAGTCAGTGCTATTCGAGAGACAAGCGAACGAACTGTCCGTCAACAAGCATCTGAGATCTACAAAAAAAGTGGGCTCTCGGGGCGGGCACAGCTCTCGGCGTTCTTCCTTGAGGACCTCTTTAGCGGGAATAACTTCAGCGGCAATGAGTCCTGAGTAAAGCATTCTCCCTCTTTCTCTTCCTTTCTCCGTATGGTGGAGTACCTGTGAAGCATCTGGAGGAAGGAGATGTCGTCACAACTCCACATTATCGATCATCCACTCATTCAACATAAACTCTCACTCATGCGAGATGAGAGTACGAGTTCGGGCGATTTCCGAAAACTCTTACGTGAAATTAGCTACCTCATGGCGTTTGAGATCACGAGAGACTTTCCGATCTCACATCAAGAGATCAAGACACCTCTGGTTACCATGAAGGCCCCATTTATCGAAGGAAAGAAGTTAGCCATAATTGCTATCTTGCGGGCAGGTCTTGGCTTCCTTGATGGAATGCTTGAGCTCATACCATCAGCCCGCGTGGGGCATATTGGCCTCTTCCGTGATCCGGAATCACTAGAAGCAGTTGAATACTACTTCAAAGTACCAAATGCCTTAGAGGAACGCGATTGTATCGTAGTTGATCCGATGTTAGCGACAGGACACTCTGCGTGCGCTGCCCTAGATCGAATTAAGCCGCTTCGTCCCCGTACTCTTAAGTTCATGAGTCTCGTATCTGCTCCTGAAGGGGTTGAAGAGCTTCAGAAGAACCACCCGGATGTACCCATTTACACAGCGGCACTCGATGAGGCGCTTAACGATCACAAGTACATAATCCCGGGACTAGGAGACGCTGGTGACCGCCTCTTCGGAACGAAGTAAGTATTAGAGCGAGCAAACTATGTACTCCAGCTACCTCTCGCCCGGTCTCATCGAACAGCAAGCAGGCGGTGCTAAGGGAATAGGGACATTTGCAACCCGCTCCTTTAACAAGGGCGACATCCTTGCAGCCTTTGGTGGTGACGTCATGACCTATTCCGAACTCAGTGGATGCTCCGCTGAACGGAAGAGTAACTGTGTGCAAATTAGTAAATACCTCTACCTCGTACCGACCCGAGTGGGCCCCGGGGATCATATCAATCACTCATGTACACCGAACGCTGGAATTCACGGCCACCTACTATTGGTTGCGATGCGTGATATTCGACCGGATGAGGAGATCTGTTACGACTACGCCATGACAGATACTTCAGATTATGATGAGTTTACCTGCTTCTGTAATTCACCACAGTGTCGAGGAACCATTACAGGAAAAGATTGGAAACTCCCACAACTCCAAGAGAGATATAAAGGATATTTCTCTTCATATGTAGCTAGCTTGCTCGATTAAGAATCACAGCGAACCCGCTACTTTCTTCACGGAATACCAGTAAAGACACACTCGGCCCGACACTGTACCAGCGCGAAGTCAGGATGGCGCTCAATGAAAACCATACTTCATCAAGAGAAAAGATAGCCCTTACTTCAGCGCCTCATAGCCCCCGATGATATTCACAGGATGGAGCCCCTTCTTCTCTAATAATGCGCAGGAATAGGACGAACGAACTCCAGAACGGCAGTGAACGAAAATATCCTGCTCACTCGGGAGCTCACCGATAAACTTTGGCAGAAGTAAGTGCGGTACATTCACCGCTCCTTCAAGTGCCCCCTCTCGAAATTCAGCTTCGCTACGGACATCGAGAACAAACAATCCATTCTCCGCTCGAGCTGCCAAGAATGCATCGGGCTGAACCTCTTGAGTCTTCGCGAGCAGCTCGGATGAACACCCCTTCATATCAGAAGCAAGTATGAATCCCCCGACCTTGTCTAAGCCAATCCTACGAAGCGCTACGACAGCTTCTTGAAAGTGTGTGAAGTTAGAAACCACAAGTAGAATCTCTTCTTCAGGAGTAACATACGAACCTGCAAGCGATACAAAGGCACTCCCAAGCGGGGCAAATAGCGAGCCTCGAAGATGGGCTACCTTGAATTCCTCCCACGGACGGGTATCAAGCACTGTTACCGAAGCGAGCTTTTCAGCACTCAGGGAAGATGAAGCCATGGGCTTATCAGGTAACGGCTCCCCTGAGAGTAACGGAACGCCATCTCTATTTTGGAGCTTCATCCGCGCAAAGTAGAGCGGTGGCTCTGGTTGCCCTTCTAGTACGTAGCCAAGAAATCGATCGCGTTCTGAGGTGAGTTGTAGTGCTGGATTAAAGCGACGCTCGTAACCGACAGTGCTCTGCGGAACAGCTCCGAGAGCCTTGCCACACGCACTACCAGCTCCATGCGCCGGCCACACCTGTACATAATCGGGAAGATCTAAGAAGTTCACCGACGATTCAAAGAGGCGCCGCGCCGATGGCTCTTTTTGCTCAGCAATACCAGCAGCAACTTCTAACAAGTCGGGCCTACCGACATCCCCAACAAAAACAAAATCTCCCGAGAGAATCCCCATCGGCTCCGTTGCTCCTCCTCCTTCATCAGTGACGAGAAAGCTGATGTGCTCAGGAGTATGCCCCGGGGTATGACGCACATCGAAGCGAATATTTCCGATGTGGAAGAAATCTCCGTCATGCAACAAGGTATGACGGTAAGAACCGCCAGCACCCTCTCTTGAGTGAAGCCATCCATACTTCCAGTCGCTATCACCCTCATCAGAGAGAAATAACATCACATCATGGTGCTCGGCGAATTCCCGCGCACCCGACAAGAAATCTGCATGAATATGTGTCTCGGCAACACCGACTATCTTGAGTCCTTCACGAGTAGCAAGCTCGACGTACCGCTCGATATCTCGCTCTGGATCAATGACGACCGCCTCTCCGGTCCGCTGACAGCCGATAAGATAGGCAGCCTGCGCCAAAGAAGTATCGTAGATTTGTCGAAAAAACATATCGCCCCTGTAATGACGTACCAAACGGTCTATTCTTCACACTTATAAGAGTACTGCGGAATGCCCATGGCCTCAATCACCTTGTGGTGAGAAACCTCACTTTGGAGAGAGATCGCGAACTGCTTTTATAATCGGGTCTGCGGCAGCGTAGAGAAAATTATGACCGACGTTATCGACATACCGAATTTCTCCACGTGGCAACGCCTTGGCAAGGGGAGCTCCGTGTATCTGTGGGGGTACTATGAGATCGTTCGGGCTTGAGAGGATGATTGTCGGAGTGTCGATAGATGGATACAGAACTGACTGTGATTTGAGTGCATCTCGAAGCTCCATTGTATCCCGAGCAGCCATCTGAAAAGCGGATGGTTGTAACGCTAATGGAAATACATGTTGTAGGAATTGCTCGGGAACTGGAGAGGGCGCAAAGACACCACTAGCAACAGAGGGCCCAAAAACCTTTCCGAGCGGGACAAACACCGTACGCAGGTAGAGCTCTGAGAGGAGATACGAAGAGACGAACCAATCGTTCGGCGAAGTCGCAAATCGTCCTGGCCACGGGTAGGCAGCCGGCGCAAGGAGAACCATCCCATGTACCCTCTCCGGATAGCGAAGTGCGTAATTTAGAGCAATAGCTCCTCCCCATGAATGCGCAAGCAGGAGCGTCGGACGCTCAACGCCCTCTTTCGTAAGCAACTCATGGAGATGGTCTGCGAAATCCTGCGGTGACCACGACCAGCCACCATCTCGTTCAAGGGAGTGCCCTGAACCTGGACGATCATAGGCGATAAGTGAGAAATCTTGCTCTAACTCCTCACGGAGTGGCGAATAGACGACATCACTGCCAGATCCAAGCTTCCCATGAATATAGACTACCGTAGGGGAGTCCTCACCCTGACTACGATACCGGAAGGTCACAGCCCGTTCTGTCTGAACCTTCGTGAACTGCTCTCCTGGTGGCGGAGAAAGCGAAAGCTGATAGAGCCCGCTATAGACCACCGCTACCATCAAAAGTACGAGGAGAATATTTAGTGGTGAGAGGTGCAACGAAATCCTCGCTGAGTAGCCTTCTTATGAGCGGTAGAGCTCGGTTGTAAAGGAGACGGACTTTGTTAACGGAGACACGTGCTTCTTAATAGATATCGCAACAGACTCTAGCTTCTCGTGACGTTCAAGAAGATCTTTTCCGATAACTCCAGCGAGGTGTTCAAGGAGATGGAAGTCTCTCGCACTCGCCACCGTCTGTACGTGCTCGATAATTGTCATGTAGTCAATTGTATCGGAGAGCATATCACTCTCGATACTCTTCCCATCATTAAGCGCAAGTAAGAGATCGAATACGAGGATCTGTGGGAATGCTCGCTCTTCTTCCGTACAACCAATCCGAACAGGAACCTGAAGTTCTTCAATTGCTATTTCCACCGCACTACCTCCTCACTGCGTTTACTCATGGTAGACGATACTGTACCTCAAAAACATCTGAGACCGGAAGAGAAGGGATTCTAAAGGAAGAGATTCCGCTGAGGGCTCACAACATGAACTATACTGGCGCGGGCTAGCGCTCTCCTTCTTTAGAGCGTATACGCCTTATGAGAACGGTTTAAGCTACCAGGGCTATATATCCAAGAATTCCCCTGTCGTAACATTATAAACGCGAGGACGTCCACCAAGTTCGCTCTCCATTCGCGCAAAGTTGCTGCGAAGTGTTTCTCGCACATCATAGTCTCTGCTCTGTGAATACGATTCAATCACAAATAAGGGCTCAAGCCCCTCTTTTTTTGCTGCTCTAACGAACCGATAGGGCTGGCTATGCTCTAGAATCTCAGCCTTTTCAAACTTTGAGAGAATCGTCGTCAAGGAATGCTTGATCTCAATCGCATACCCCCTCCCCTGGTCGTCTGTGTAACCGATACCATCAAACTCAAAACCTGAGCCTATTGGCTTGTGAGACATGAGATGAATGGGGAATACTTCGTCCTGATGCAACTTTAGAATACAGTGTGCCTCAGTGAGAAAGCCTCGTAGATCTTGCGACGCGTCTCCCCGCTGTTCGGCCAACCAAACGGTGTGAGCCGCTGCTACGTGCTCCTCGATTCCAGCGATTCTACTAATACTAAGTTCACTCAGAGTATTTAGCCACTCAATCATCTGAATAGGCGTGATTTCGCGGGTTGGAGAACACATCATATCTTTTACATGCGAGAGGTTAACAGCTTTGTTTAAAATGGTAAGCGCATCCCCACAAAATTGCTTAAGCCGTTTTTCGAATTGTCCATCGTGGGGGATTACATCACCCACAGCAAGCAACAGCTCATGAATATCTCTTTTTTGCTGTGGTGGAATGTCTGTGAACTCAGTTTTCATGAGACTCTCAACTGTCCTTGCGACCAGTGGACTTACTGTACGAGAGGTGTTGATTCGCTTCGTCAGCGTTTCTTGCAGCTTCCGCCTGCTAATAACTCCATCACTCTCTTGAAATTGACCTGACTCATACTCCGTGACAACCTTCCCAACAACTCGCTGCTGCTCTGGCTTGATATTGAGATAATCCCTTACGTCGATTTCAGCATCCAAAAGTGTTACGAGATTCTTGAGATGATCAATAAATTCGCGACCATCTGAGGCGCGCGCTTTTACATGATTGATAAGGACCTGCTCTTTCTCATACTTTTGGCTGAGCACAATCGCACATTCATCAAATATCTCGATATCTTCCAGTGAGACGTGAGAGTTCATCTCGAGCTCTTCCAGAAAAGCCTTTGTTGCAGGATGAGCATCGGTGCGAAGTTCAGCAACCTGCTCCAATCGCTGCGCACCTTCTTCCGTAAGTGCTTCCTCAAGTACGAGGTACTCAAGTGGGTCATACTCTCCAAGTCCGGGACATGGTTTTTGCCTGAACGAGTTAATGAGCTCACATAAACCTAACTCCTCTTTAATGTGCAAGGACCGAGCTGATTCCTCCTGGGAAGCGGCAAATTGCTCACAGGATGCGACTAGCCTCTCACACCGACTGAGACATTCTCTCTCTTCGTCTGTTAAAATAGCTTCTCCTTCAGGAGATTCAGTCTCTATGACAGCACAATACAGCTTCGCTGCCTCCCCGTACGAGCCACACCCACCGCTACGAAAGTCAGTGAGCCTCTCATCCAGTGCAGAGAGCTTAGTGGGCTGTCTGTCTTGTTCACTCCTTTCTTGTGTTACGGTACCGCTTTCAATGCCCCGAAGTGAGTCCGACTCATTCGCCTCCGGCTCCTGCTGCAGTGATGACGCATTTCGACCATCAGCGAGATCATTAGGCTGCTGCTCATGAGTATTGCGCTCTCTCTTCGGCTTTGCTAATGGTTCAAGTTGAAATATTTAGTCACCAGGAGGCGGCTC
>JBMTVV010000053.1:0-9024 GCA_049451755.1 Bdellovibrionota bacterium | reverse complement strand
AACTCCAGAGATTCTACCATATCGTTCAGACGCCGCAGCTCCTCAGCGGGAGCCTTATAGAGGTACTGCCAAAAGATATACGACAGAAAGAGCAGACTCCCAAGCCATGCAGCAAGCTTATAGTGAATTGGCCACTCTGAAAAACTCTCGAGAAATCTACTCATTCGTCCCCACTACGTCACTCAAACACCCCACTCCATTCACACTAGCGTCTCGCACTCTGTTCCTTCTCTTTTTCGCCTTGTTGGGCTCTCGCGCTCAGGAGTGAATCCGGCTCGCTTCTGAGCGCACCCGCATAGCTTAATCGCGCTCTCAGAGTAAAAAGTTGCAACTTTACACCATCTCGAGTCTCAGCGCGGGTATCAACTGTTAAATCTCCGAAGTAATCAGAGCGCTCTAACTGGTCCATGAAGCTCGCTACCGTCTGTCCATCAATGGCATATCCGGTAATCTCTATCATCGAGGATCGTTCTGAGACTTCAGTTAGCCAAGCGCGTTCCGGGACACTGACATTCAACTGGTCAAGCACCTTGACCGGACCGAGCTTGTTCAGTCGAAGCTCCTTTATGACCGATAATTTCTGCTCAAGCTCTCTACGTTTCTCCTCAAGCTCCTGAACTTCTCTCGTCTTTTCCTTCAACACTGCAAGGTCCTTCGATAGGAGATCAAATTCTAGCCTCCGCATATCAAGCCCAGCGTAAACATCTGTATACAGAAATCCTGCAGTCGCAAAGAGCACGAGCAACGAGACTCCCATACCAATAATCCATACGACTGCGGAAAAGTCAGATTGCGGCTCCTCACCGAGCAAATTAATTTTTATCATTCACCCTCTCCCACATGATCGCGCTTACCACCGCCGGCACTCTCTCCATATTAAAGACTTCCGGGCATGATGCGATCGCCCAGCTCTCGGAGAGAGAGCCCACATGCAATGCTGAGCTGAGGACCCATCCTCTCGAGTTCTTCTCGCTTCAAACCGCTATGAATATCTATCTTTCGAAATGGTTCGATAGGCTGACACGGGATCTCCGTTATCTCCTCTAAAGCCTCTACAAAGCCTGGAAGCACCGCGGCCTCACCACTGAGGACAATTTTCTCGATTCTCTGCTCAGCACCCGCTGCACTCCAAAAAAAGCTTAGCTGCCTGTTAAACTCTCTCGCCAGCTTCATGGCTTCACTCCGAACGGCGTGCTCGATAGGCGCCATCTGCTCGCTGTCCTCCAGCCAGTTGTCTCCTCGCGAAATCGTGATCTTATGAACTTCTTCAAGTGTATCGGCGATTGTTTCAGTGCCCGTGCTGATGTCACCAACAAAGAGTGATTTTCCAAGATTTACAATATTTACAATTGAGTACCGTGCGCCCAAATCAACTAATGCAATGGTAGAACTTCGGAGCTCCGGATAGGAGTATTCAAATATATTTTGAAGTGCAAAATAATCAGCATCGATAATGGCCGGCTTTAATCCGATGGAACTGAGAGTCGTTCGTAATGCCTCGACAACTTCACTCTTTACCGCTACAACAAGAATCTCATACTGATGTTTTCCCACCTCACCGAGAATATGAAAGTCCAGTTTTACCGCCTCGATATTATGGGGAATAAAATTTGCGGCTTCCCTCCGCACATTCTCAACTAACTCTCGATACGGTAGCTGAGCCATCTTTAGCTTCTTTGTAAAAACCGCAGGACCTGGGACTGATAAGACGACTCGGGGATATTCTTCCTCGCTGTCTCGTAGCATATCTTGAACGATGACCCGCTCTATCGCCTCAGCAAGGAGATGGCTATTTGTGACCATCTGATTTGTAAAAGGGCTCTCTGAGAGTCGGGTCGAGCTCACCTTCTGAACTTGTACACGAGTACCGTCTCGTTTGACTTGCATGCATTTTACACTTCGTGCACCAATATCAAGACTAATTAACGACTCACGCCTCTGAAAGAAACCCTTGAAGACCATTCTCCCCTTACCGTCGTTATGAGTGTTTCATCTCCACACCAAGTCCTCTTCATCCGCCTACACATAGCACCTGAATCAGACACCTTTCAGCTGGCGGCTCATTCTGTGGTAATTCTACGAGTAAGCACATAAGATTGCTTCTGAACAACTCGCCCTGAAAATGTGGTATACGTCCTTCTCTTGAAGGTATTCAAACCGTAGTATCACAGTATGAGTCAGATTCGTGGTATGCGAAACTGGCGAGATGGGGAAAAGCGCTTAAATGCGCAAAATTATGAGCCTATGACAGACTCTACAGGGGACAATCTCATCGAAGTAAGTCTTTCTCCTCTCTCTGAGGCGTATACGTATTTAACACCGGGGGATATCTCCACCGAAATACGTATTGGCTTACGGGTAGAGGTTCCCCTTGGAAGACGTTTCACCTCGGGATTTATCACGAGACTATTGCCACATGATGAGCGCCACAAAGACTTTCAAGTAAAAGCAATACATAAAGTTCTTCACCCTACCCCCTGCTTTGACGAAGAAGCGCTCAGATTTTATGAATGGATTGCTGAATACTATTGTGTTCCTCTCAGCCGAGTGCTCGAGACTGCAATTCCAGAACCGCGCCCAATGAAGAGTCAGAAACATTGGTTTGCAGCACCTGCTCTAGAAGAGCCAAAGGGTCTAAAACAGAGGGAAATCCTCAAGCTCATTCGAGAGCGAGGCAAGCAGGGAATATCTCATTTCGAGCTTCAACAACGATTTCCAAGCTCTTCCGCGTTGCTTCGTAGACTCATGGATTTAACACTTATTTCCCAAGAGCAACGTACGGAAAGCGCATTACAGTTTCTCACCTATCCTGAGCAATCTTTGGACTGTATCCCCTCTGTAATTCTCAATGCTCAACAGACCTCTGCACTCGATGCGATATCTAGCTCCCTCTCGACGCAATCCTATCAAGGATTCTTATTGCATGGGGTTACTGGCAGCGGTAAAACAGAAGTTTACATTGAAGCAGCGCAGCAGGCCCTCGCAGCAGGTGGTTCAATTCTTGTGCTGGTTCCTGAGATTGCGCTTACTCCACAACTTGTGGATCGCTTCCGAGCACGACTACGAGAACCGATTGCTGTCATGCACAGCAGCCTTCCAAAACGACAACGATGGGAGTGTTGGCGAGCGATTGCTGAAGGGGAATGCCGAGTTGCACTGGGAGTTCGCTCTAGCATTTTTGCGCCCTTAAAAAACCTTTCTTTGATTATTGTGGATGAAGAACATGATTCTTCCTACAAACAAGGAGATGGCTTTCGATATAATGCCCGAGACCTCGCGCTTGTGAGAGGGAAACTCACAGGCGCCACAACAATTCTTGGTAGTGCGACTCCATCTGTTGAGTCGTTCTATAACGCTTCTCTCTCAAAAATAGGCTACCTACGACTAAAAGAAAGACCCTACAAGAATGAACAGCTCTCGTATGAGATTGTAAACTTAAGTCGAATTAAAAAAGGAGAAATGGCCTCTGAAAGCATCTCTCCCCAGCTCTTCTCTGCTATTCAAGAGACACTCATTAGGGGTGAGCAGGTATTTCTACTCTACAATCGACGTGGATTTGCACGATACCTTCAGTGCGACGCGTGTGGAGAATCCGTCTTCTGCCCAAACTGCTCTGTCCCACTTACCTACCATCAAGTTGGACAAAAGCTTCTTTGTCACTACTGCTCCCATACCACCCAACAACCTCGTGAGTGTCAACAGTGCGCTCACCGAACGGATCTCGAGGAAGAGCCAATTCTCCGACTACGCGGCTCTGGCACCCAGAAGCTCTTGGAAGAACTCGAAGCACTCTTTCCTCATGCCTCCATCGCACGACTGGATCGAGACAGCGCCGACAAACTCGCGGATCTCCAGTCAATTCTTCAAGGTGTTCGCGATCACTCCATTCAGATACTGGCTGGCACTCAAATGATAGCGAAAGGACACGATCTTCCCGGGGTGACACTCGTTGGCGTCATTGACTGTGACGTTGGTCTACATATGCCAGACTTTCGCGCCGCAGAACGAGTCTTCCAACTCTTGACGCAAGCAGGCGGTAGAGCTGGTAGGCGTGAGCTTCCAGGGAGAGTTGTCCTACAAACGAGGCTTCCTCAACACTCAAGCATTGCGCTTACAACAGAGGAAGACTATCACTCCTTTGCAAAGCGTGAACTCACACTAAGACAGAAGCTACACTATCCCCCCTTTCGAAAGCTGGCACGTATCATCTGCTCGGCAACAGATGAAAAGATTCCAATGGAACAACTTCATATCATGAGGTCAATGATACACACTTGGTGCGAGACTCACGGAGTGGGCGTTGAATGCCTCGGCCCATCTCCAGCACCAATCGAAAAGGTCAAGGCACTCTATCGAGCACACCTTCTGCTTCGCAGTGAAAAGTCTAGTGAACTACGAAAAGTCGTATCTATTCTCAAGATGCATGTAAAGATGCCAGCTAATACCAGACTCACCTACGATATCGATCCTCAGGATATGCTCTAGAGAAGAGTTCGCTCCGTAGGATTCCTCCCCGAGAAATACCCTCTATTACATTATTTCCTGTAATCGCGCTGAGAGTGATGCTGACAACCCATCAAAAGACCCGTTTGACATGAGTACAATAACGGTCGATTGCGCGTGTGAGGACCGATCTTTTAAATTCGAGACAATGGCGGCCTCAATTGAGGCTCCATCCGGGTGAACCTCACACACCGTACCACCAGCTGCAACAGAAGCTTGAATCTTTGCGAGATTCAGAGGCGCTTCATCCTTATCTGTATACCGACTCTGAATCTCTCTGATAAAGAGACGATCCACACCAACAAAACTCTCTTCGTACTCCTGCTGGAATATTGCGCGGCGACTCGTATTTGAACGTGGCTCAAAGGCAACCCAAAGAGAAGATTGCGGATATCGACTCTTGAGGGCCTCTATCACTTCTCGTACGGCCGTTGGATGATGGGCAAAGTCTTCAAGGAGGATCACAGACGAACTGTGGAATCGCTGCTGCAGTCTCCGCGAGACCCCAGAGAAGTCTCTGGTAGCCTCAACCCAATCTCCGAGCTTCACACCGACGACACTTGCAGCCAAGTAGGCAGCAAGGCAGTTTAACATATTCATTGTACCGATGAAGGGAGTTGTAATCTCAAACGATCCCTCTGGTCCTACAATAGTGCCAATCTGCTCAGAACCCTCGTAACGAGAGCTCTGCAAGCAGTAATCTGCCTCGGATGACCGTCCAAATGTAATCACCCTCTCGCTAGATTCTCTCCGTATCAACTCCAGAATTCTCGGGTAATCGGTGCAGGCAATGATAGAGCCATCGGATGGCACTCGTGCAATGAGCTCTGCAAACTCTCTCTCGATATCGTCAAGCGAGGAATAGATATCGGCATGGTCAAATTCAAGTGCATTAAGAATAAGAATGTCTGGCTTGTAGAAGAGAAACTTCGGTCGTTTCACATAAAAAACGCTGTCATATTCATCTCCCTCAATAATGCCGATATCTCCATCACCTCGCACGAACGAAGAGGGGAGCTGTGGTATGTCACCCCCCACAAAGTACGATGGATTGTGGTGTAATTTGGTGAAGCCATAGGCAAGAAGAGCCGTGGTTGTGGTCTTCCCATGAGTGCCAGCAACAACAACGCCACGACCGTCACCCTGAAAGAGCTCGCCGGCGATACGCGCGAAAAACGTGTGTGGCAGTCGCTGCTGCTCAATGGCTTGTACCTCATCATTTGTTTCGGGAACGGAATTTCCGATAACGCAAAGCTGCACGTCATGTGGAATATTCTCTTTCGAAAAACCTCTCATCAGCTGTATTGAAGACTGCTCGAGAAGCTCTGACATGGGGGGATAGAACTCTTTATCACTACCTGATACGGCATACCCCATATCAGCGAGTGCACGGGCAAGCGCTCCCATAGCAACACCACAGATCCCAACGAGATGAATCTTTCCACCAGCCGGAATCTGAGAAAGATCCGAGCACGTTTCCTGATGTAAATGCGATCTGTTCATTACTTACTGTTACGGTGCATTATCCGCCTCACAGAGACGTTCGTATAATTGTGCATATTCAATATCAAGGGCATCATAACGCTGCTTTAAGGTGAAATATTGCGCATTCCCCTCTTCAATTTGAACGATGAGATTCTCCGACTGAACGTGTATTTCTTGCAGCTCAGTCTTCATAGCAAAGATTTGCTCCTGTAGCTGTGTACTCATTTCGACTTCCTGCACTAACTTCTCGAGGTCTGCAGTCGTTTCAGCAATTTTATCCTTGAGCTCTTCATTTTTATCCCGAAGCTCACTCTCCTTCCGTTGTAGGATGCGCAACTCTTCTTTCGTCTCAATACCACTCGCTTCGAGTTCGCGCTCGATCTCCTCGAGCTCACGGAGTCGGGCTTCTACTGTTTCTAACTCTGCATCGGAAACTGTGCGTCTACTCTGAAGCGATTTCAATTCCTCTCGCAAAGACTTCCATTGCCGAACAATCGCTTTCACTTCTTCCAAGGCAACCATCGCATCATAGATTGATTCAATTTTCGCAATGAGTTGTTTTTGCGTTTCAATATGCAATGTCAGATTCGATAGGCGAGCATCAGATACCGTCGAGGTACCTGAACTGAAGCGATATAATATGAAGGAGCCGGCCACACTCGAAATGATGCCGACAAAGATGACTGCTAGATAGTCCATTACGGTTTGTCTTCTTCCTCTGCTTCCTCTGTGCCAGCTTCCTCTGTGCCAGTATCCTCTGTGCTAGTATCCTCTGTGCTAGTATCCTCTGTGCTAGTATCCTCTGATTCATTCGATGCTTCATCACTCGCTGCAAGATTCTGCTCCCCAACCGAAGTACTACGGTCGTCCTCTGACCCCACTTCGCCTCCCTCAAAGGCAGGATCTTCTGGTTCTAAGGTATTCGCCTCAGCTGCGACTTGCAGATTGACTATTTTTTCAGTTGTCTCTTTATCCACCTCGAACGACGGTAATTCTTCCTGTTCAGGCTGCTGTCGCTTCCTTAAAAAATAGTAGCAACCGCCAGCCGTAACAATGCAGAGCACACCGATGAGGACTGAGAAAAGCAGTGACGGAGCGCCGGGCTCATCAACGGTGTCTTCATCTTCTGGCTCAGGAGCAAACTGACGGTCTCGCTCGACATCAAATCTCGTGCGTTCATACGTGACTATCTGACTCGTACCTCGAACGACTCCTTTTCGTGTTTCTCCTGTAATACTTGCTTGAATTTGGTACACCCCCGGTACGAGGAGCTCTGACGAAGATACTTCATATCGCAAGCCGCCATCCGGATGTTTCTGAATAGGGAGCTCGACTAACTCTTCTTTTTCATCAACAGCAATGAGCCGAATAGTAATGTTATTCAGCGCTGATACTTCTGGGTTTAACGTCACTCGAAAGTGATCAACCATTAAACCTCCAAGCCTACCGATAGAAACATCTGCTACTTGCTCTATCGACACGACAGAAAGATTAATCAGTCTTGGTTTTAGACGAAACGGTATGGTCTGCTGGCGCTCAAACGTAGGACTCTTCGCAAGAAGCTTCAGTTGATAATCCCCTGGCGTATCAAGCTCCACGAGCGCTGAGAAGACGCCGTCATCAGCACGTTCATCCTCTCCGGTTCCATCATCCGTCAATAATTCATTGATGATCGGCTGCGAGACCCGATCCGTAGGAATAATTTGAAATGCATATGTAGTAACGCTCGTCATCTCAGGAAGCACTACAGGCTTATCTCGGTCGTACAAACGGGCTTTTAGCACTCTTTTCGTTCCAGCGAGTAGGCTAGAAGGCCAATCGGTGATGAGCTTCAGATCAGTAAGGACCGTCGCAAACCCCTCATCCTCCTCGATCCCGACGATCTGCCATTTCCCTACCTCCGGCTTATCAACGGTAACGACTTCAAAACGGGGTGTAGAGAACCATTTCATTCCTGAACCAAGATTTTTGGCAGAATACACATACCCCGAGGGAGTACGAACGGAGAGCTCTTCATGAGACTCATTATCCTCTCGAAGGTTGACGTAGAAGGTCGCTTGCTGAACATCAGCATCAATTGCAAACCCTTTCGTTGTCATAGGAACAATCTGAGGCTTCTTCACTACTAAGAATAACTCGGTGAAAGCTTCGTGTATTTCTTCTGGTGACTCTGAATACCAACTATATCCCCCTGTTGCCTGCGCTATCTCGGCAAGCAGATCTTTATCCGCCTCAGGTGAAAGTGCGAGTGTATGCAAGACTATCTCCTGACGCTTCAACTCCGGGAGTAATTTGTAGATGAGTCCATCACGAAGCCCCTCTGGGGTGGCCCACTGTGGATCCGGGTCCAGCTTCCCGTCGGAGAGAAGAATAATGGCCTTCTTAGCGCCAACACGCGGGCTTTCGTCTAAAAGCTTCTTTGCCTCAACAATCCCTGATATCGGGTCAGTATAGACTCCGACATCAGTTACTTTTTCGACGACTTTCTCAATCTCTGGAATTTGAATCGGATGATAGTCTTCAAGTGACCGCAATACGCGCGCGCGTGCATCGAACTCAATAATAGCGAGACGATCTCCTTCCTTCAGGAACTGAGAAAACAGCTTCGCTCCCTCATCACGAAGTCTCTCAGGATCGGTGATGCGCATACTAGCAGAAGCATCGAGGACTAAAATAGCATCCAGGGTTTCCCGTGATGGCTGTCCGCTAGTAGCAACTTGGGCGCTCACTGAGAGCGGAGAAATCAGGGATGCCCCAGAAAAGAGAAGAATAAGGGTGAAGATAACAGCAATGTAACCTGTCACGTTCAATCGAGGGTGGAGATAGAGCTCATGATCGACGCGCATCGGCTCAAGAGCAGCATCAGATCCTGTGCTACCAGTGATAAAGTCTCTGAGACGTAGTAACTGCATAGTTGTGGTTCACCTGGTTCAGCTTAATCCTTCTCACCAAGAGACAGTTCTTTTCCTTAAAAAAGGCTCCTGTCCTTACTCCTATCGACCAGAACGTGTATCCTTATGATTATTCAAATGGAAA
>JBMTVV010000052.1:0-9030 GCA_049451755.1 Bdellovibrionota bacterium | reverse complement strand
AGAGCGGTTTTCCCCATCGAAGGCATTGACCGGACATTGATCGGCTTTGGCGGTCGGATCCTGCCACAATTTGATGGAGACGGCGTACCGAAATATCTCAACTCTCCAGAAACACCTCTCTACCGAAAAAGCCGGGTGTTGTATGGTCTACCCCATGCACTCTCTACAGCCCGCTACAAAAGAGAGATGTTCGTAGCGGAGGGCTACTTTGATGTTATCTCACTCTTTCAGAATGGCGTACAAGAGGTAGTAGCAACTTGTGGTACAGCGCTCACCGATGGACACATCGATATCTTGAAACGGAGCGTGAATAAGGTCTCTGTTATTTTTGATGGTGATACTGCCGGGCGAGACGCCGCATCGAAAGCTTTTCCGGGATTCTTGAATAGCGGCATTGAAGCTGAGGCGATCTTCCTACCCGAAGGTGAGGATCCCGATTCTTTCGCCCGCGCTCATGGAAATGGTGTTGTTGAAGCCCTCAAAAAAGTTCCTCGCGTATCTCTCTTTGAATGCTTTATCGATTTTCAGTGTCGAAAAGTTGGTGCAGAAGAGCGCTCCTCTCTCAGCCCAAGACAAAAAGCTCAAGTCGCACAGGAAGTTGGAACGACTCTCGCAAGTACGAAAAATCCAATTGAGCTCGATGAATATCTTAAAAAGACAGCTTATTTACTAAAAACTGAGACATCCCTCATAAAAGAGCTCATGAGCAGCGAATCAGCCAAGCATACCCAAAACTCCCATAAAGAAGCTCCGCCCTTAACTTCAGAGTATCAAAGCAAACACCCCTCCGAAGACTTGGAACTTAGTCCTCAACAGCTATCTCACCCGCACAAATTACTACTTCGAGCCGTTATGGTGTTGAAGGAAGAGGCGCTTGAACATCTGGACGAGATCCCTGACATCTATGGCAACCTACCGAAAGAACTGATTCTTTTCTGCGAATCCTTTCGTACTATACTGCAGCAGAAGGTCGAATCTGAGGAAATACAACGTCGATTTATTAAGGAGTATCTGGTTGGTTATGGGTCCCATTGGCTCGACTTCTGGCGAGAAAGCTATCGCATTGCTAAAGAGCCGGAAGTTGACTGCTTTAAAATGTTATCAGAGTCAATTCTTCGTCTGCGCGAAGAGAAGGTTTTATCCTCAATAGAGGTACTTGATGCCTCTTTACGGGAACCTGATGGTGAATCTCGCCGAGAACACCTCCTACAGGCAAGACTAGACCTCGTCAGAAAGCTCAGAGCCCTCAAGGAGGAAGCCGCCGCAAAGGGATTCTAGGACAGGTGAACGAACCCAGAGGTCGGCAATCTTCTACTTTTCGAAAGGAGCAAGATCATGACAAATAACCAAAATACCTTATTTTTTTTGGCCGCTGGCTTGTTCAGCCCACCTATTTTTGGCACCTTATGGGGACGGTTAAGTTCGAAAGAGTAGGATGAATAAGAGAAAGCTACTCGCAACTTACCTAGGTCTAAGCCATTTCCAGCGCTACGAGAGACTGGCGCTACGAGAGACTGGTTTCCTCGCAGAGAGGGTTCGAGTGTCACGAGCATCATACTTGCGGTAATAACCGCTGGCGAGGAAAGTGTCCGTTTCGACGGAGGAACGCTCAGAGAGTTGCTGTGGTGTTAGAGTTGCTCTGGTGTTAGCACCATTTCAAGGAAGTTAATCCGGTGGAGGATTTCCCTTGAGAGCTTTTCTGAACGACCTCACTAAAGGTTTATCAGTAGGTTCACGAACCGCATATGAGAAAACAGTTGAAGGAGTAGCACGGGTGTCAACGAGGAAAAGGCCTTTAAAGAAAAAAGTCTCAAAGAAGCGCGCGACAGTAAAGAAAACAGCGAATTCAAAGAAAACAGCGAATTCAAAGAAAACGGCTTCAAAGAAAAAGACCTCTACGAAAAAGAAGGTCCTAGCTACCAACAAAAAAAGCAGCAAGAAATCCTCCTCTCGTAAGACGGAATCGGAGAAGAGCACCTCGATTGTGAAGAAACAATCCTCCCGTAAGTTAATCGAAGAGAAACCCCCAATCACAAAAGCGAAAACGAAGAGGTCTGAAACTGAGGTAATACCGAAGAAAACTCGTGCTACTCGCTCCCAACAGACTGATGAGAACCTCGCGATCGATGACGCGGAAGATCTCGACGAGGGAGATTTCTTTGATACGGATGGAGAATTCGCTGAAGAAGAATTAGACCTTGAAGAAGCCGAGGATGACGATGAGTCCGAAGAGGATTTGGAAGAGGAAGCTGATGACGATGAGGATGAAGACGACGACGAAGACGACGACGACGAGGAAGACGACGAATCCGATGACGATGATGATGATGAATATGAGCGTCGACGCAAAAAACGAGCCCGAGATGTAGAAGAACCGCTTCTCAGAAGACCTGAAGATGGAGTTCCAGCTCGCTATGCCACTGAGGGTGATGAATATAATCTTGGTAAGGGTGCCGATCCCGTCCGAATGTATCTTCGAGAGATGGGCAATGTTAGCCTTTTAACAAGAGAAGGCGAAGTTGAGATTGCAAAACGTATTGAGGAGGGACAGATATCAGCCCTCTCAGAAACTCTGAGTCAACCTTGCGCACTGTTTTATACAGTAGAACTCTTTCAACGAGTGAAAGATGGTGAAGTACGCTTGCGAGATCTCTTCGTTGAGGAAGAAACAGAGGAACCGGAAGAGGACAACGACGACGAGAACGAGCAACCGGAAGAGGCTGGCAGCGATGAGACCGCAGAAGAGCGAAAAAATGCGATCGACGAGGAAGAAGAACGACAGCGGAAAGAGTTTGTAAAAAAGTTGCCTCCCTTTAAAAAGGCGCTCAAGGACACTGAACTTCTGCATGCTGCCGTCATGAAAGCACAGAAAAAAGGCGGCAAAGCTTTCGCAGATGCTGAGAAGAAATATCATCGTCAGCTTGAGCGTAACTCCGCCCGCATACAGAACCTTAATCTCAGTGCTAAGCAGTATGCTGCTATGGCACATCAAATTAAGGAACTCCACTCTGAATACGTTCGTTTCGATCGAGAAGTACAAGCCTTAGCGAAATCGGTTGAGCGGGAGAGCGACGAGCTATTTGCAGGAGTAGAAGAACTTACCTCCGAAGATCAACTTGCATTCAAACGAGTGTGCCGAAGGTTCAAACTCAAGGCTCAAGACGCAAGAGAGCTGGGTGAGAAAATGGCGGTATTCGATGAGAAGCGAAACCGACTTACCGAGCGTATGCTCATGGAGCCGAGTGAATTCGACCTTCGCGTCCGTACTCTGAAAGATGCTGATGAAAGAGCGTACATTGCGAAGCAAGAATTAGTTGAAGCAAACCTCCGACTCGTCGTCTCAATAGCGAAAAAATATACGAACAGAGGCCTTCAATTTCTTGACCTGATTCAGGAAGGCAACATTGGCCTTATGAAAGCCGTTGATAAGTTTGAGTATCAGCGAGGTTATAAATTCTCAACATATGCTACATGGTGGATTCGACAAGCAATCACGAGAGCGATTGCGGACCAGGCTCGGATTATTCGAATTCCAGTCCACATGATTGAAACAATAAATAAGCTCGTCAGAACCTCTCGTTCCCTTGTACAGGAGTTAGGTCGGGAACCAACGCCTGAAGAGATTGCGCAGCGGATGGAGATCCCTGTAGATAAAGTAAGAAAAGTATTGAAAATCGCAAAGGAACCCATCTCTCTTGAAACTCCGATTGGAGAAGAGGAGGACTCGCATCTTGGAGACTTTATCGAGGACAAACGGGCGGTATCCCCAGCAAATGCTGTCGTGAACATGAATCTTCATGAGCAGACTCGACGGGTCCTCGCAACTCTCACGCCAAGGGAAGAGAAAGTCCTGAGAATGAGATTCGGTATTGGGGAGAAGAGCGATCATACCCTTGAAGAAGTTGGACAGAATTTTGATGTGACGCGAGAGCGAATTCGACAAATTGAAGCGAAGGCACTGAGAAAACTACGCCATCCAAGTCGAAGTAAACGACTACGTGGTTTCGTTGAATAAGATTTGTTTGACTAGGTTGTCGTTTCAGCGAGTGCCTAAAACTTTTTCAATGTGCTTACGAGTGGGCTTTTACTTATCGAGAGCCATTGAGTTGGGGGGAGGTAAAAATGAGATTACGTAAACTTCTGACACGGGCGCTTCTTGGAATACTAGCAACTACCATCTCTATCACGTTCGTTGCATGTGGTCATTACGCTCCACCACAGCCACCGGAACGCTTCGCTCCAGCGGCTGTCCGAGATATTCAAGTTATCCCTCAAGAAAACGGCATTACGTTACAATGGCGTTCTCCTGAGCAGAATCTGCAGGGTCGCGCGTTGGAGGATCTTGCATTTTTCGATATCCGTCGGGCTGACCTGAAAGACCTTGCTCAGTTCATCAAAGCTCCCATTGAAAGCTCAATATCAGTGGGGAAAGTAGCGGATAAAGCAATCACAGACTTTGTTACCCGACGGAGTGTTGCTCAAGTGAACAAGACTCCTCTTCGACGGGAGAAAATAGATCCGGAGCTGATTCAGTATCTATTCTCTGATACAAGCCCCGTCGAAGGTGAAATCTATGTATACTCGATTGTACCGATGACGAGAAAAGAGGTTCCGGGAAAAGTAGATCAGTACATTAAAGTTCAATATCGTGGACTCAATACGCTGATTACTCTCTTGGATTCGAGCATATTCGACCGTCCATATGCTCTCGGCTTTTCATCTGACACCTTATCGAAAGATGAGTAGAGAGCAAGTACATGCAGTGTGAATCATCCAACACGCGGAATCTAAGATGCATCTGCTTTTGCAATAAGCCTGCATGCTTTTCATGAGAAATAGCTATGAGTGAACGATTGATTGGCATCAGCGATAATACTCCCGTGGCAGCTCTTACGGGCACCTTCTGGAAGCTGCATGCATGCGGCAACAGCGCAGTTATGATGAAGTCTTACGGCGTTCTTCCGACCTCAGAGCAAGTGCGCAATATGATACTACGAGGCCCGACCTATGCTCGAGCAGATAACCTTCTGCTCTTTAGCACCCCGAAAAGCCGGCTAGGGCTTGATATCATAGTGGAGGGATTCAATGCCGATGGATCGAGGGTCGGTCTTTGTGGAAATGGAGCTCGCTGCCTGCTGTGGCTAGCTATTCAAATCGGCGAACTCCCGCTACGAAAAGAGCCGTATCACATGTTAATGGATGAGACCCGGATCACTCTACACATCGAGAACTTTGATGAGCGTACCGTCTCCATGTTCGTTCCACCTCCTTCCTTTGATCCCGAAACGATTCCTTTTAAGGGAGATGCTTCAAGTGGAAAACTTTCAATCCTAGGAAAGCAGTACGATTACGTAGTCGTTGATGTTGGAAATCCACACTGCGTCCTCTTTACACCAGAGCTCCTCGATCCACAGACACTAAAGGACGCCGCGGAAGTGTTACAGAAAGACTCCGTCCTCTTTCCGGAAGGAGTAAATGTCTCTGTCTGTAAAATAGAAAACGAGGGCCAAGTACGTGCTCGTATATATGAGCGGGGTGTCGGGTTAACGACATCAAGTGGGACGGGCTCTGTTGCCATTGCGAGCGCTGGGCGAAGTTTTAAGGGCCTCGGTGAAAAGATTGAGGTCTGTATGGATGGAGGAAGTCAGATCGTTGAGTGGAAAGGGGGCGCCAGTCCAATAAAAGCGACGACAACGGTAACTTTCGTCACCAAGGGTGAGTATGAGGCTACCCTTGCTCACTAACAGCCAATACTTTGGGCTTCGCTACAACATTCTGATATTATTACTTTATTCAAGGAAACGCCGTACAGACCGTTACGAAATGAGAGAAAAAGTTCATGGTGGAAGTTTTTTTCTCTTGCGTGGTGAGAGGCAGTTTGAAACGGTTTAAGTCAAGGTTTTATTCTTTTTAAAAAAAGGTTCGCATTATACGGGTCGTAAGTCAGGAGTTGGGGACTGGGGGCTGTTAGTCTTACCCGTTCCATTCTTGGAACCGGTGTTTGTTAATGCTGTGTTCCCAAGGGCCGCCTTGAAACACCGTGTAGCTTGAAACACTGTGTAGCTTGAAACACTGTGTAGCTTGAAACGAAACACCGTGTAGCAGAAACAGTGTGTAGCAGACAAGACCAGGTACACGTACTTGGCGTGACTTACATCGAGCTGAGAAGTATCTAGGCTCGCATATTCTAGGTTTGTTGTATCTCTGAGTGGGGAGTTAATATGAAGAGAGAAAAAGCTAATTACATGATTCAGTCCGTATCTCACGCGATTGATGTTCTTGAAGAACTCGCGAATGCTCGTGGTGAGATAGGAGTAACTGAGCTCTCTAAGCGCCTCAAGTTACACAAAAACAATGTATTCAGACTTCTCGCCACTCTCGAGCTCCGCGGTTACGTAGATCAAAATCCAGCGACTGAGGACTATCGTCTTGGGGTGAAAGTTCTTGAGCTTGGTCAAGCATATCTCATACAAAGCAACGTTGTTCAAAGAGCCACACCGATTCTCAAAAAACTGTCAGAAGCAACCGGAGAGACTGTAAGTCTGGCCGTTCTTCAAAATGGACATGTGCAGTACCCCATTTCATTTGAACCAAAAAAACCTGTTCGAGTAGCAGGTAGAATAGCCACTTCAACGAGCGCGAAAGCAAGCGCTGTTGGAAGACTTCTAACAGCACAACTATCAGATGCAGTTCTTGACGAGATTCTCGCAACGAACACTTCTCAAGATGCGGCAATCCGAAACCAGCTCTCTGACTTACGAAAAACTGGAAAGACAGTGGATAGGGGTGGTATCGAGGCAGAGGTTTGCACCTTCTCTCAAATAGTAAAAGGAACAGGGAACACAGTAGTTGGCGCCATAGAGGTGCTCGCTCCTCAGTTTCGAGCGAATGCGACTGAAATTGAGAGTGCTCTCAATGCCGCGACAGAAGAGCTCTCACGCTCCTTGGGCGGAGCTGTTAAAACTGGGCTTGCGCAGTCACTTGAGAAAGATGTTGTGCGACAGTCAGGAACTACTGCGAACTAGTTGTAAGGCTGTAGCTTTTAAGCCTTCTTGCTGGGCAGTATGTTTGTCCTTTCTGGGCAGACTTCTTTTGCGTGGTACTATCACCGAAAAAGGCGTAGCACTGTGCTTGGTAAACTGTGCCTGGCACATGATACCATGTCACAGCTCTTGCCTCTGCTCCTGCACCAATAGTCACTAGGGTCGTTATCGGAACAGGAGAGCGCTTCTATGAGGGGGCGATACCTGGCCTCCGATTCCGGGACCGTCGTTATTTCCAATGTAAATAATAGAAATGTTTCTCAAAGCCTCTTTTTTCTTTGATAATATGAGTACATCTCTCTCTTAAGGCCATCTTACAAGATAGCCCGCAATGGATAGAGTGAAGGGGAAAGGGGGACATTTCATGTATGTACTAAACGAAGAACAGCAGGCTCTCCGAGATGAAGCGAAGAAATTTGCTGTGGGAGAGATACTCCCTCATGCCGCGACCCTCGATGAATCGGCAGAGTTCCCACGAGAAATTCTCAAGAAGGCTCAGACTCTCGGGCTGATGAATCTCACCCTCGATGACTCATTGGGAGGAACAGGACTTGGGCTCTTTGATACCTGCTTGATACTTGAGGAAGTTGCGGCTGGGTGCGCTGGGGTTGCAACCTCCTTAGTTGCAAATGACCTCGCGCTAACACCCATTAACCTCTATGGGAATGATGATCAAAAATCGCGCTTCATTGGTGAGATTATTTCTGGCGGTCAATTTGCATCGTTTTGCCTCAGTGAACCAGGCGCCGGCTCGGATGCATCGGGACTGAGTACTACCATTACTGCCGAAGGAGATTCATACCTTATAAATGGACAAAAGCAATGGATCACCAATGGCGGAGAGGCCTCACAGTATACAGTCTTCGCCACGCACGACCGGGAGAAGCGCCACAAAGGGATTTCTTGCATTGTTGTTCCTGCCGACACCCCAGGCGTGTCTCACGGAGCACATGAAAATAAGATGGGGCAGCGATGCTCGAATACGGTTACTGTTACCTTTGAGAATGTAAGAGTCCCGAAAAGCAATCTCATTGGCCACGAGGGAGAGGGATTTCCCATCGCTATGCATACACTAGATGTGAGTCGTCCGATGACAGCCATCCTCGCCGTTGGTGTTGCAAGAGCGGCATTTGAGTATGCAAGAGACTATGCGAAGGAACGGAAGCAGTTCGCTCAGCCTATTGCGAACTTTCAAGGCATCCAATTCATGCTTGCTGACATGGCAACAAATATCGATGCGGCACGACTTCTCACTTGGCGTTCGGCCTACTTAATAGACCAGGGCGATCGCTCTCCACTCCAATCAAGCATGGCAAAACGCTTTTCTGCTGACATCTGCATGGACGTCACCACAAATGCTGTCCAGGTTTTTGGGGGCTACGGCTATACAAAAGACTATCCGGTAGAAAAACTCATGCGTGATGCCAAGCTTCTACAGATCTATGAAGGGACGAGTCAAATTCAACGAGTGGTCATTGCTCGGGAGCTCCTACGGCATTAGAACATGATAGAGAACGAATCCCTCTTGCCAGTTTTTGACCTAGAAGATGCCCTCGAAAGAGTCGATGGCGATCGAGCCTTCCTCCAACAACTCATTGAAGTATTCTATGCAGGCTCAGCAGACGCACTTGCGAAGATACACCAAGCGCTCGACACGAAGAGGGGAGAGACTCTGGCAGAAGCAGCCCACGCTCTCAAGGGTGCCCTTGGCAACCTCAGTGCAATCAGATCGCATGATTATGCGAGGGCACTTGAAATTGCTGGGAAAAGTAATGATTTTGAAAATGCTCGGGCGATAGTTCCGCGTTTAGAGGAGTCTCTCGACAACTTCTACGCGAGAGCCACACAAGAGCTGAACTTTTAAACTCGCGCCTATTCTTCTTTCCACGTTACGGCTTGCGCTGAGATGCTTGCCTTCTGTTGTCCATAGCCGATATTTCATTCTCTCAGATCTAGGTAGGTTAGTCCCCATATCTTATTCACTACA
>JBMTVV010000051.1:0-9052 GCA_049451755.1 Bdellovibrionota bacterium | reverse complement strand
GTTCTTTCAGCTACTTATGAGGATACTTGGAAAAATCTCAGTAAGTGTGTACAACCCTCCTTCTAGAAATACTTCTGATTGAGCGAGTCACACACGGGTGGTGATGAACCGCTGAAGGTGGTCTCCTTGTTGGGACTGGCTCTTTTGGGGGGACTGGCTCTCGCTGGAACAGCTACTTACAGAAAAGATTTCTAAGATGGGGCCCGATCGCCAAGTTGGCTAAGGCAATGGTTTGCAAAACCATCATTCGCCGGTTCGAATCCGGCTCGGGCCTCACCCTTTCCCACTTTTTTCTTTCCCACTATGCCTTTCCACTACAGGGATTCCCTCACTACAGGCGTTCCCATACTTGAGACACCGCCCTCGTTTAGGCAGAAGAACACTCAAGAATGACACTCAGCATTTTAACGTACCAATGTCTCTGGATGGGATTACTGAACCTTCTTGATACCACGAACACTTACAACGGATCATCTGGTACAACCAAAGTACAGGTACGGTCCGAGTAGGAGAGACGTGAGACTCTCGACTAATCGCCTTGCACGACCTGGAGCTTCTGCTCTGCTCGCGAGAGGACTTCTCGAAGATGCTCTAACACGATCAGACCACGTTCGTATGAAACCATTGAACGCTCCAAATCCAATCCACCCCCTTCAACTTGCCCGACTAATTGCTCTAAGAGCTGCATCCCATTTTCAAATTTAAGTCCCTCTATAAGCTTTGCTGGTTCATCACTTTTTAAGAGGTCTTCAAGCTCTACTTGCTTCTTTTCCTTTGCCATTACTCTCTCCTCTCCTTATAGATTCATATCTCAAAAACTTTTTCTTCCAGAGCACACCTAAAAAAGAGGCTCTTGATGTGGTTCATCGAGGACTTCTTTCGTCTTTTTCTCCTTCACGCTCTTTTGCTTTGGTCCGTCCTTCATCGTCGGCGCGCATGCACCTTCTTCACTCTCTGACTCCATCGCTACCGTAGTAATAGTAGCTCGTGCCGAACCTTCCGAAAATCGAATCCGCACACGATCACCGTCGTGTAGCTCACTCGCAGACCGTATGAACCGCTCGTCTCGCTCTACGAGCGAGAATCCTCTTCGAAGCACTCGATCAACATTTAATGCCTCTAAGATTTTCGCGAACTCTCCGATATGCTGCTGCTTCTCTCGAATGAGTCCTGCGATCGCAGAGCGAGACCTCTGACGAACAAATTCTAACCGCTCACTCGCTGCTCGAAGAGTCTGCCTCGGGTCATGTACGAAGAACCGCCGCGATAACGAATCGAGTTCTCCCCGAGCCTGACCGACCCTTCTTGCAGTTAGATCCCGTAATCGCGTCTCACACTGAAAGAGTTGATTTTTCAGCAAAGAGAGATACCTATCTGGTCTCATGTTTCCAAGGTCTGCTCGAACCTTCTCCAACTGGGAACGGTGCTGCTCGACACGCAGGGTAAAGACTCTTCTTAAACGCTCTTGTTGTTCGTCAACCCGCTGAGCATACGGATAGAACCATCCCTCATAGTCTTGCAGACGCATCTCGGCACGCTCTAATGCTTGCAGCAAGTCAGACCTTTTCGGAACCACCATCTCTCCCGCTGCCGTTGGTGTGGGGGCACGAACATCAGCCGCCAAATCAGAGAGGCTCGTATCAACCTCATGGCCGACTGCTGAGATGATAGGAATACGGGAAGAAAACGTTGCTCGGACAACCTTTTCTTCATTGAACGACCAGAGATCTTCTAGCGAGCCACCCCCGCGACCAATGATGATGACTTCGACATTACAGTGCGTCTGAAAATACTCAATTCCTGAAACAAGCTCCTCTACTGAGCCCTTTCCCTGAACTCGCGCATCGTAGAGGAATACTTCAGTGGATGGCATGCGCTCCCGAATTTTCTTCATCATGTCAGCGATAGCTGCGCCACTTTTTGAAGTCACAATACCAATTCGCTCTGGGAGATACGGAAGTGGTCGTTTACGGGTCTCTTCAAACAATCCTTCCTTCTCAAGCTTGGCTTTCAGCTCAAGGAACTGCTTCCGCAAAAGGCCTTCACCAGCCTCTTCCATTTTCTCAACAACAACCTGAAACTTTCCACTTCCGGCATAGATGGTTGGCGCACCAATGCAACACACCTCCATACCCTCAGTAGGTCGGAAGGACAGTCGGGCTACTGCTGACTTCCACATCACTGCTGACAAGAGGCTCTTGTCATCTTTGATGCTTAAGTACATGTGCCCGCTAGCAGATGTATAACATTGAGAGATCTCTCCGCGGAATGCGACAGAGGGAAACTCTTGCTTGAGAACAGTATTAAACTGCTTTGTAAGCTCTGAAATCGAGAGGTATGTTCTCTCACTCATGAAGTGAGCGCTCCTTCCACGCTTAACTGTCTACTCGCACAGGTGATACCTCTCACACGACGCCCCTAGCTTCCCTACATATCACACGATCTTCACGGCACATCCTGAACACCTATTCCCTGCCCTTCTGCTTCATGACTACAATAGAACATCCTGATGAAAAATCGACCCATAACCACTTCGATCATCAGCCGCGAGCGTTCTATGCCAAAGTCGACCATTCTTATGACCCTCGTCAAGAAGCTCATTTCACTCGCGCAACGGTTCGGAGTAAAGACCCAAAGTCCTGGTACCTTCTCTGACACTCCGGCAGCGGAACAACCCGAAAACCGCCTAGCTCGCTTTCAGCCAAAACCACTCGAGTCCTTTCTTCTCTTCTGGCTACTCCTGCTCGTTTCACTCCCTCTCGATATCATAATGGCACCGGTGCTCTTCTCGTACTTCTCTGATGCTCTGCTACTTATTAATACCTCAACACGAGAGCTACTCTTCCTCCTCTCGTTTCTACTTATGGCGCTTCCTCTTCTTTTTCGAGAGCAACTGATCCGTGTCTTGCTCTCATCGCAAGCATTCCAGAGTGAGAGTCGACTCATTACTTCAAACTTTCAAGGGATTATTCCCGCATTCATCGGCATCTATATTCTTGCCGATCTTGCTGCTCGTATTATCACCTATGGCTGGGAGTGGGTGCTAGCATTGATTGGACTTTCTCTCTTCTCCTTTCCATTCTGGTATGGTCGACTCAAGAGAAAGGTAACAGTAGAGCAAAGAGAGGTGACTCCATCGCCTGGCCTTTTTGGTTTCGTGCGTGCGCTCAAGCAATTTGAACTGCTCTTCATTACCCTCTATCTTATTGCTCGAGTCGGTACGTTTCTTAGTATCGGCTTTGCTCATGTGCAACACCTTTCGTTCTTTTTCCAGTTCTGTATTGTTGGGACGGCGCTCCTTCTCTTCTTCAGCGCCCGTCCAAGTGTTACTGAATTATTCAGGACGTTCCGGAAGTGTTGGTACACCAGCCATCGAGCACTTCAGATAGAGGGGAAATGTCCTGGATGTCACAAACTCGCACTCAAAAGCTATACGTCGGCTCAGAACCAAATGAGCCACTCTCGACTCTATTCACTCATGGAACGTATTGATCAAGCACTCGAAAGCTCTGAAGCCAAACTCCATCCACGAAATCTCATCCCTCTCTTCCGCAAAAAGCGCTCTCAAGGAGCTCCTCAGAGACGAGTAGGAAAGAAATAATGGGATTCCAGCCGTAGAGAGGCTCGAAAATGAGCCTTTTTTACACACAGAACACCTTAAAATCTCCGTTCACTTTCCACTACAACCAATCCCTGATACGCTCTGGTCACATTTAATCGGCAGGGAGAAGTTTATGGCGACCGAGATAAAGATGCCTCAACTGAGCGATACGATGGACTCCGGAAAGATCCTTTCTTGGAGTAAGCAGGAAGGAGACCCGGTATCTCGTGGTGACATTCTCGCTGAAGTCGAAACCGACAAAGCAAATCTTGAGATTGAGTCATTCCATAACGGCGTCCTCTTAAAGATTGTTACCCCGGCCGATAGCTCAGCGGTCGTTGGTGAAACTATTGCATATATTGGAGAGGCTGGCGAAGTAGTCCCCGGAGCAAATGGAACTAGGTCGAACGGAAATGCTGTATCAGCTACCACAGCTTCTACGGCATTGCCTTCCATAGAACCAGCGCGAACTACTTCCTCAGAGGTGACCTCTGAGACTCCCGTATACACAAACGGGAACGGAAGCTCCTCAAGCGCACCTCAGCACTCCACTATCTCGACAGAAACATCAGGAAGAATTAAAGCCTCGCCACTCGCGAAAAAGCTCGCCTCAGAAAAAGGAATTGATCTCACAACCATTCAAGGCACTGGTCCTGACGGAAGAATTGTGAAGAAAGACCTTGAGGGAGCCCGTACCGCTGCAGCAATAACGCTAGCACCACCAGTGACTCCAGTACCGTCGTCGGTCCCAGCGGCTGCCGCACCGCAGGCTCCAGAGAGCACTCCTCAACAGGGCGCTTCTCAGGCTGACGGTGGAGCGCTCGTTCCGTTCTCTAAAATGCGGGCAACAATCGCAAAACGAATGCAGCAAAGCGTTACCGAAGCGCCACACTTCTATGTGACGACTTCTGTAAACATGGATAACGTAATGAGTTTGCGAAAACTCCTTAAAGAGAAGAAGGGATTCGAGCGCACGAGCATTAATCACTTCGTTCTACGGGCTGCTGCCTATGGAATCGCTGCTGAACCTCGGGTGAACTACGCCGTTCGCGACGACCAGTTCGTTTTCCAACCAGCAGACATCAACGTCGGTATCATTACAGCTATCGAAGATGGGCTCCTTATACCGGTGATCAAGAACGCGGATCGAATCTCATTCCAAGATCTCGTATTTGAGGCGAACGCAGCTGTAGAGCGAGCTCGAGCCGGGCGCCCGAATGCTCAGGACCTCCTCGGTGGGACCTTCAGCATCTCAAACATGGGAATGTTCGATGTCGATAGCTTCACCGCCATCATCAACCCTGGACAGGGCTCAGTGCTTGCCGTGAGTAGCATCAAAGAGCAGCCTATCGCAGAGAACGGGACACTACGAATTGCGAATATGATGAAGGTAACAATTTCTGTCGATCACCGAATAATCGACGGAGTAATGGCAGGAAACTTCCTGAAGGCATTTAAGGAAGCATTGGAGAATCCGGCACTCCTACTCCTATAGCGTGAAGCGCTTAGAGGGGGAAGCAGGCGAGGCGCTGCAAGATTCGAGAAGATGAAGAGAGGGGATTTCAATGGCAATTGACGTACCAAGAAGCCAGCAACTGATGAAAGAGCGGTTAGTAAAACCGCCGTGGTTAAAGGTGAAAGCTCCTGGTTCGCCAGAGTATCTCGATACGATGAAAATCGTGAAAGGCCTCTCGCTTCATACGGTTTGTGAAGAAGCACACTGCCCGAACATTGGGGAGTGCTGGTCGCATCACACTGCAACCTTCATGATTATGGGTGAGCAGTGCACTCGCCGATGTCATTTCTGTTCCGTCAAAGATGGCACGACCGAAACCCTCGAGCCGCTCGACCCCTTTGAGCCACACCGAGTAGGAATGGCGATAAAAAAGCTCCAGCTGAAACATGCTGTCATTACCTCAGTTGATCGGGATGATGTGAGTGATTATGGGGCTGAGCACTTCTTTCAAACGGTTACTTCAGTGCATAGAAATGCTCCTGAGTGTAACGTAGAGCTTCTTATCCCGGATCTGCGAGGAGAGCGCCGTTCGCTCGAGCGCATCCTAGAGGCGGGCGTGCAAGTGTTGAATCATAACGTAGAGACCGTTCCCCGCCTCTACAAACGAGTGCGACCAGGTGCCGGGTATATTCGATCACTCTCAATCCTCCGCTGGGCGAAAGAGATCGATCCATCGGTCCGCACAAAGTCCGGCATCATGGTAGGGCTTGGCGAGCGAAAAGAAGAGGTGCTCTCTCTCATGGACGACTTGAGAGATGCAGGTGTTGATATCATGACAATCGGTCAGTACTTACGCCCTACTGCGAAGCAAATGCCAGTAAAGGCGTTCGTCACTCCCGAAGAATTTGAGGACTACCGACTTGAAGGTGAGAAGCGTGGCTTCCTTTTCGTAGAATCTGGACCACTCGTACGAAGCTCATACCATGCCTGGAAACACACGAGCGAATAGCCCGTAACGGCGCAAACCCGAACCAATCAGCAGAAGATGTGGGAGATACGGCGCGTACGGGAACCAGATCGCAGTGAACCTATACCGAAAAGAGCCGAAGCCTTGTAGCCTGTTGATGATGAGTCTCTGCACGGTGTCTCCTATAAGCGTACTCCCTATGAGCTTCGCTCACTACGGAACCAGCTCACAGCGACTACATTCAAGAAAACGGAACAGTATCACGAGATGATTTTTCGACGAAAAAAGACCACAGATACATCCAAAGCTCGTCGACGAAACGGGATGCGTCTTGCCCTCATCGGGATGCTCCTTGGGATCGTGCTCGGAGCCGGAAAGGTTTTCATTGAAAAATCGGTCGAGGATCTTCTTTTCACACTCCTCAATGACGAAGCGAAAAAAGCTTGTGAGTGCTCATTTGATGCAGATGAGGTTCACTTCTCTCTCTTTTTGATGCGGGGAATAGCAAAGAACGCAAAAATTCTCGAGGATGATACTGCTCGTATTACTGCTCCTCAAATAACAGCAGACTTTAATCTCTTCTCACACCTCTCAAAAAAAAGAATTGCGCTTACTTCTTTAAAGCTCTTTTCGCCAACGGTGAACAGCGTTCATCCGAACAGCGGAGGAGTTCTATTCATCAGCTCTCTCGCAAAGCCCCTCACACCCGAGCAAAAAGAAGAGTTTAAAATACGAATCAAGCTTCTCTCTCTTGAGGTCATCAACGGCACCTTCGTTGAACCACTCCCTATGGGTTCTATTGTCGGAGAAGGGGTTTCCTTACGGTTTTTTCGAGACGAAAAAGACAATCTTCAATTGACCCCTACGGCTCGCAATCTCCTTTTCCGAAGAGAACATGCCAAAGACTTCTCATTTGGAAACATCACAAGCTCTCTTTATATCACCGATGATGATGTTTCCATCGAACAGCTCCTCTTAAGTCTCGGACGTAGCTTCCTAGAAGTCTCAGGTACTATTGAGAAGACAGGTGCAGAGCTGCTCTCACTTACGGGAAAAACGGAGATTCATGGAGAAGACCTCAACCTAACGAGTCTTCCCAGCGGTCGACTCCAAGGCTCAGGAACGCTTAGTGGCTCACTCAATGAGCCAAAAGGGCAGATGGAACTCTCCTCAGAGTCGACATCTCCCATCACCCTCGATATAGGAGAGACCCACTTTACCCCTACAACCGTTACTGCAAAGGGGACCCTCGAGAAACTTGACTCAGGCGAAACTCGCTTCCTCCTCGATCCGCTTTCAATTTCTTCTCCCACTGGGTCTATCACCACACGAGATGGTATCACCCTCCAAAATGGACAGCTCTCAGGGGTACTACGGATGCGATTTGATTCCGTTCAGTTTGGAGATACAACTCTCCTAGGCGGAAATCTCACCATTACGTTTCAAGGAGAACAACCAATCCAGATACAATCGAGACTCCAATCTATTGAGTTTCAAGAGCTCCGTTCTCCCCCTGTGACGGTCGATGCACAGATAGCAGACGAGACTATCAAGCTCTCACTTTCGCACCGTTCAGCAGAGAATGGGCGACTTAGCATCACTGGAGCAATCGAGTCGTATGCAACTGCCCCTCAACTATCAGATTTGCTTGTTGAGATGGTGGACTTCAATGTTTCGCCAGCTCCAAAGACAGACCGATGGGGGCAACTCACCCTCTCTGCAAAGGGTAGTTTCTCTGGGCCTCTCGACAACCTCAAACAGCTATCAGGAGAAATGTCTCTTCGCGTCTCTGGCGCCGTATTTCGAGGAGAGTCCGCCCTTAATGGAGTGTTACAACTCAACGGTGGTAAAGCGACTGCACGGCTTGAGAATGAGAACGAATCAATCTCATTAAATCTCACCCTCCCCATGACAACAGGGGCGATATCGGATTCGAGTCTGGCACACCTCTCAGTTCGTCTTTCCGATTTTCAACCAGAGGACTATTTCCCTGAGCTTCAATGCCTACTCATTGATCTTTCTGGAGACTACCAATTTCTCCTAAGCGAGCCACTCCAAGGCTCTGGAGACATGCTTCTCTCAAAACTGAATATTGGATGTCAGCCATATGAAACGACACTCACCGCACCAAGACGTGGGCATATTGAGGGCGGACAGATTGACTTCTCTCCCCTTACCTTTCGCTCTGCTGACTCGCATATTGATATTGCAGGTAACTTCGGAATGAACTCCGTCGAGCTTTCCGCCACCGGAAGCATTTTTCTCCAGACATTTCTTCCCCTCACCCCATTTCTCGATGACCTCACGGGAACCCTTCGGCTTGAGGCAAAGGCAACTGGAACTCCAACTGATATTCAACTCTCAGGAACTGCTTCTATTCAAGATGGAGGATTCGCAGCGGAGTCGGTCGATATTTTAGCGAAAGGATTTCAAGGGGACCTCCTGCTCTCCCCCGAAGGAATCCGGATTGATAGTATCTTCGGTGAACTTAATGGGGGACGTACCGTAATTCGTGGAGATATCGACCAGAAGAATCTTCTTAACTCAAATATTCATGCGGAATTTGAGCAGATTACCTTCAATCCATCGATTGATGTCTATGCTGGTCTCTCTGGGAAACTCTCATTTTCCCACTCAGAGCTCGGCAATCCGCAACTGATGGGAGAGATCAACATTGATGGTGGAGAGATTATCCAGGAGTTTGATGTAAGAGATATTCTCTCGAAAATTCCACTAGCAATCGTCGGACGTACAACTGGAACTGAAACTTCTGCTCGTGCTCCTCTTCCTGATATCGATATGAATATCGATATTCACTCTGAAGGAAACCTCTTTGTCATAACCTCCTTCTTTGGGATTGAAGCTGCGGGCGACGTGCAGGTACGTGGCAATCTCAATCAGCCACTTCTCCGCGGGGGAATAACGACGAGACGTGGATGGCTCGGCTTTAATGAGGTCCGCTTTGATATTGTCTCTGGAGCCATTGAATTTAAGCCTCCCTCAATCATTCCGACTCTCTCGATTGTCG
>JBMTVV010000050.1:0-9128 GCA_049451755.1 Bdellovibrionota bacterium | reverse complement strand
CTAAAGACGACTCCTTACCCAATACACCACCCTGAGAGTCTAGCCGATGAGAGTGGTGGTAAGCAAAAAAGGAGTATACGTACTAGAGCTCATCCCAAAAAATAAGTGTATTCAGTGATATAGAGGTGCGCCCGCTCATTCTTTGCTTCTCATGAACTCTTCGCACAACCGAGGAAAATTTGATTACTCACTCGGTTCAGCAACAATGAGGGAAACAGTTGTGTGACTTGCTTATTCACAGCAAGGTTTGATGGAGATACCGGTGTTTAAACAAGAGGGAACAAGCACAGAAGGGCCAGTCCCGATAGCGAATATTCTTGATACCTTCATGCGGGAGTTCGATGAGAAGCGAGCTGCAGTCGTTGATCTTCAGCGTCTCTTTGATGGTCTGCGAGCATATATCGCACCAGGAGAAGAAGGTGGAAGTATCGTACACCTTGATGAGCTGAACGCATTTACAAGGAATGTTGCGATTCCTCTTGGTAGTAATAACGGCACTCTTCATATCGGCGCAGTAATAGGTGGTGGCGCGGATGGAGTCGTTTTTCACGGAAGGCTTGAAGAGAGAGAGACGGGCACATCAAGAGCGGTTGCAGCAAAGTTCAGCTACCCCTTTGAGAGAATTGGAGAGGTTGCGAACCTTACTTGCATCTCAAAGGAAGATGCGATTGAGGCAGTGTCTATGCAGTTTGTCGCAGTAACAGAACAAGCGGTGCATGACAGACTGCAAAAGGTAGGGTTTTCATCTGTACCAAAACTTTTTATGAGTACTGTGATCGATAGTATCGATGAGACAGAGGATGCGATAGCGCTTACCGTCATGGAGCATGTCCACGGAAAGGAGCTCGATCAGTTAGCGATTGAGATTGGGAGGGGGAAAGCCACCTTTGCTAGCCTTCGACCGGTACTTGAAGGAATGGTAGAGGTGCTATCAGGGCTTGCTGAAAGAGGCATCTATGTTTGGGATACGAATGCGAAAAATGTGTTGATTCGTGACCATGGTAATCAGAATAGGACTCCAGAGGTGGTCCTTCTTGATTTCGGAAGAGCGAACATCACTGGGAAGGGCGAATTTTTTCAGGCGCATGGGCTTGGATGGCATCCGGAAATTCCTGAAAATAGTGGAGAGAGTCCCACTACGATGGAAAAAACGGTAGTGAGCGGAATTGGAGAGGCGTGGCTTGGTGTTGCGAAGAAGATAAAAGTGAGTGGAAAGGCAGCGCACCCTGAAGCATCTCTGCTTGAGTCACTTTCTCAAGTACTTCGAACAGGAGAGGTCTCTACACTAGAAGAGATTCCAAGGCTCATCGACCGGATATTTCAGGGTGCATAATATCCTTTCTAGTTTTGGGAGGAGCCCTTTACGTCCTTCCTTCAATTCCGAATAAAAATGAGAAAGGCTCGCCTTGGGTAATAAGACCGTCAGCCGTTTTTCCAACTTCTGCTCTTTCATCGAAAAGGTTTCGTAGCGTGGCGATGAGCCGAAGCGAATCTGTAAGCTGATACGATGAGTGAGCGTGTACTTGAAAAAGAGAGCCAAGCGTTAAACTGTTTTGATCATCTTCAAATTGACGGTCTGCAAATTCGATACGCATAAGAGCTGAGAGTTTTTCACTTGGCCTCATCTGAACTGTAGCTGACGCTGAGTGCGGTGGAGATTGCGGAAACTCGTTACCGACGACCCCTAGCGGACCATGCATAATTTCACTTCGTTTCCAGAGGTAGCGGAGAGAAAGCTCGGCTAGACGGTGAAGTTTTGTATCGAGTGCTAACTCAATACCAAAAATATGAGCTCGATCAATATTTCTTCGTTGTCGGCAGATGCCCCCCACTGGGATAAAACCGCAAGGTTCAATGATGTCGCCTTCGCCTCTTGAGATGCTCACATTTCCTATTCCGTCATAGAGGTTTGACCAAAACAAACCAGCATTCACCTGCACTGACTCACTGGTGTAATAGAGTCCTGCCTCGTTGGTAAAAAGCCGTTCAGGGCTAAGTGTTTCATTCGGCGCAGTAATGTCATCTCGTACTCGAAATGGTCGATAGAGTTCATTGAGCGTCGGGGCTCGCATGGTAAGCCCACTCCCCACCTCCAGAGTCCACTGAGGAGCGAGCTCCCACTCTGCAGTGAGAGCCGGTTCTAAGAGAAGCTGGGAGCTATCGGAGAAGCTCTCCCGCGAGAGAAACGCCCCACTCGTCAGATCCGTGATCTCACGGAGACCATGGGTATTGTAAAACCAGGTTGAGCGGAGCACCGGCTGCAGTGATATCGCAGAAGAGAGAATGTGTGTGCTCTCAAGGATGCCTCCGAAGAAATGCTGCTCTCCTCCCGCTCGTCGATATCGCTGAGGGTCACCCTCCCGAAAGAAGAAGTTTTCATTCGTCTCTCCACTGATAAAACTATAATGCAAGCCGAGGTTGAGGACGTCGTGGAAAAGACCGTGCAGATTGATTTCACTCTGTATTCTCCTGGCAGGGATATCAAACTGCTCAAGAGCGAGAGATTCTGAGTCTCTTTCAGCGTCCTGGCTAGTAAAGGTATTGCTGAATCGAGAAAATTGGGAGGAAAACTGTATATCTAGCAGGGAGCCAGAGGACAAAGGAGTTTCACTTCGAATGGCAGCGATTAACTGATGAGTGTCATTATTGCTGAGGATAGTCCCATTTTTGCGCTCCTCTACAAATCCCTGTACAAAAAACTGAATCCTATTTCCTATCGGGGATAGATAATCACCGGTAAGTCGGGTTACGCCGGAGGAGCTTGCTGTTTGCTGATCAATTATTCCTCGATTTGTAGAGTCGAGAATATAGAAGCCATCTGTATCGAGAACCTGTACATTGGCACTTGCGTGAAGTCTTGCGCCATTTGAGAACAAGGTGCTTCCGCCCTTCCCGGCACCCGCTTCAACGGTTTTCCGATCTCCTCCTCGGAGGGTGAATCGAGAGTTTCTCTCGGTGCGGGATACGAGCTGTAAAGCTCCGGAAAGCGCTTGTGGTCCAATGCGTTGAGTCCCCACACCCTGAGTGCTTTTGACATGTTCGAGTGTCTCAGATGGAACGCTTCGGAAATATACCCAGCCACCAAATGGATCGTTTAATGGAATTCCATCAAGTGTAACAAGTGCGCGACTCGTGCTGTTTAACCGTATGCCTCTGAGGGTTACCCCGGCTGTTGTAGGGTGAGCGAACAAAGAGCTGGAGCGTCTAAAAGAACTAAAACCGGGCAGCTGCCGAAAGATATCATCGGTTACATACGTAGGTTGTTCACTGAGCTGCTCACGAGAAATTGATAGTGAACTCCGTTGGATGCGCTCCGCTTCTACTACGATAGGTGGTGACTGCTCTTGAGCAAACGATAAAGGAATTTGCGTGAAGAAAAATATTATTGCGGTTATGGTAATTCGCAACATCGTATAGCACAAACTCATTCTCCTTTTTATCCTTGCTTCGATGCGCGTAATTGCAAAGGGAGGTAAGTCGATCAAGACTGACGTAAGTATAAAAGATTAGCAAAGCATTTTCTCTCTTTCTTGCTAGCCACATATGTAGGGAACTATTTGCTCAATGGCACACAGTTTTTTTCGTATCGCCGTCTCGTTCATTCTTATCACGATTCCTCTTACCCAGGTATCCTGTACTCCTAATGCTAAAGGGCCTGTTGTCAGCGATGATGTTCCTGAGACTGAGGGGTGGAGAAAAGATGTTGTCGTGAGTGGGCTTGAGCATCCATGGGGAATGGTATGGCTTCCAGATGGATCGATATTGGTCACAGAACGGTCTGGTGCTATTCGAAGGATTGTGAACAACCAACTACTGGCACAACCTCTCAAGGGCGTCCCGTCAGTTCTTGCTTATGGTCAGGGAGGTATGCTTGACATCTCTCTTCACCCGAATTTTGTTCAGAATCGCCTCGTATATTTGACACACTCTGTGGGAAATGAAGATGCGAACAAAACCGTTATTAGCCGAGGAAGACTCACTGGGGATCTACTTGAGGGGGTTGAGACGCTTTATGCAGCCAGTGATGAGAAAAAAGGGGGAGCCCATTTTGGCTCAAGAATCGTATGGCTGGATGAGAACTCATTTCTTGTGAGTATTGGTGATGGTGGGAATCCGCCAGTACGGCTGCGAGGAAAGTTGATTCGCACATACGCTCAAGATAAGAGTACAACATTTGGAAAGATCCTCCGTTTGAGAGATGACGGTACCCCACATCCGGAGAATCCCTTTTCCAATGAGCCGAAGAGTCTCAAAGCCGTCTATACCTATGGACACAGAAATATTCAGGGTTTGACGATTGATCCAAAGACTGGAGGGATTTGGGCCACCGAGCATGGAGCGAAAGGCGGAGATGAGCTGAATGTGATTGAGAGAGGATTAAATTATGGTTGGCCCGAAGTCACGCATAGTCGCGAGTATTTTGGAGCACAGATTTCACCGACAGTCTCTAAGAAGGGAATGAAAGATCCCGTGCTCGTTTGGACCCCCTCAAAAGCTCCTTCGGGACTTACCTTCTATACGGGAGAGGTCTTTCCACAGTGGCAAGGAAACCTGTTCAGCGGTTCCTTAAAGTTTTTACATATTAGGCGGATTGTTCTTGATGGAATGAAAGTCGTGAATGAAGAGAAGTTGACTATTGGTGAGAGGGTGCGAGACGTACGACAAGGGCCGGATGGATATCTCTATGTTTTAACGGATCAGTCTGATGGAAAGTTACTTCGTATCATTCCTGCCCAGAGTTAAATTTTTTTTCGGGTGAGGGTAGTCGGAAATTCCTGAAAATAGTCGAGCGAGTCCGACTACGATGGAGAAGGCAGTAGTGAGGGGACTCAGTGAGGCGTGGCTTGGTGTTGCCAACAAAATGAAAGATACGGGGAAGCCCGCGCGCACCCCGAGAGTCTCTTACTCGAAGCTCTGGCTGAAGTGCGCAGAGAGCACTTCACTGAAAAAGATACCAGCGCTCATAGGCCACATTTTTTAACAACTCCCAAGAGAGAAGATGTGACGCACTGTTCCTTGGAGCATTACACTGTCATGGGTGTCCAGCCAAGGCATCTACGATAGCCTGTCCAATCTTAAAACTTAACCCGCTCTCTGTCAGATACTGAAATCCTTCCTCATTGAATTTTGTGAGTGCAGATGCGTACCAACTCCAGTATCTTCCAAAATCAATATCAACATGCGCCTCTGCATATACACCAAACTCGGTAGCTCGAGAGCTACAGCTTGCCTCGCCGGAGACAAAGTTATCTCCCCACGAAAAGGGCGCAGAATAAACTTGGTATCGCACTGAAGGCTCGCCATCTGGAGTAACTGCTATTTCAAGTTTCTTAAGCCATTCCCATCTGTCGTTTGTGGCCAAACGTCTACTTTCGGTACCCAATTGAGCGAGGAGAGCCGCCGCATCGGCTTCGCTTAAACTTAGGTTGTTTCCTGGGGTGTAATCGCTCAAGAACAGGGTGTCCGTAAGGTCTTTGTGTATCTCATTCAGCCAATTACTCTCTTCTTCTGATGGTGGTGGATAGTTGTCATTACAAAAATCTGAGAGAGCACCGAGATTTATCCCCAAAGGGTTTACCGAATCACTACTGCCGTTAAAGTCATGAGCTGTGGTGTAGTCATCGGCATGGAGCATCGTATTACTGGTGATAATAATGGTAAGAGCAAACCAGAGGAGATGAGTGCTAAGAGAGAGTATGGGACGTGATACCGAGTAAGTAGTGTATGAGGGCATGTCTGTAACCTATCCAAAACGCGCATTAATTACGCTCAAATGCCCCAAATACAGAAGAGTTATGGTCGTGCAGCTTCCTGATGGCTCATAACGGGACGATTTTCCCCCTTGATGGTTCTAGAAGCTTTCAATGAGGTCTTGAACGGTGTGAGCTTGGTTATACCGATAGGCGTGAATCTTGACTCGGGCAGAGAGGAAATCAGTAACAGGAGAGGAAGGCGGCGCATGTTCTGGGAGGAGTTCTGAGAGTTCTTTAAGTAGAGCAGTGCGTATTCCATAGTCAATTCGAGCCGTCGTCCCACGGTTGGTATCAGAGGTACGGGCAGTATTGCCCACTTCATCGATAGCGCTTGTAAGTGCTTGAATTCCAATATCCCTCAGGGGTGTTGCTGTTAAGACATAGAGCTTGCCTCCACCGTGACGAATGATGAGGTCGGCATTCGTTCTCTCCTTTATCACTTCTGTAATATTTCGGAAGAGGTTACCAAATCGCGAGAATCCAAAGGCCTTCGTGAATGCCCCACCAGCAGTTAAGTCGACTTGAATAAGAGTTAAGGGCTCTTTGTCTTGTAGCGTTCTTCCCACAAGTATCTGAACGGGAAGCTCGCCTCCATTTTCATACCGTATGATCCCCTCTCCAAGTTCTCGATCACTGTGGGCAATAATAATGAGTTGATGGAGAGCCTGTGTAATTTCTTCTTTTGGAATGAGCCCTTCTTGTATCTGACGTCTTAGCTGCTCGTCTTTCGCCTGTAATTCAAGAATCTTTTCGACTTCCTCGTAAGAAGCTGTTTTTTGTGGATCGCTTCCACTACGACGATCCCTCCACTCCTCTTGGTGTCCGTATACATTTTCTAGCGGGACTCCTTTTTTGAGTTGAGAGGAGCGAGCCTCCGCGTGATCTGCCGCGGCTCGGGCAGAGAAGGGAGTAAGGATAGCATCCATTTTAACGTGTCCACCGACTAAAGAGAGTACTCTTCGTACGGTAGGGCCTGAAGCTGCCTCCTCATGTATGGCGATTATTTCCTCTTCGTGTCGTTCTTTTGCAACTTGTAGTGCGAGTTCTCCAGCTCGTCGAAGACGAGAGAGGGGGCCTTCATTGTCTCGAAATTCCCCGATACCGGCTTTAGAGAAGAAGAGGGGAGAATGTTTCTTGCTATCTCCTTTTCCTTCGAGCCAACGGGAGAAGCCGTTCACAGAATAGAAGGTATTGTTTTTCTGAGCAGTTTCCTCGTATTCCCGCTGAAGCTGGTACATCTCTTCCCGGAGTAGCGCAAGGGACTCTGCCGCTTGTACACGAGGATCACTAAGAGGCAAGAGCTCATCTCGCACTTCATTCCAGAGCTGCTCAAACCGTTTGTAATTGTTGAGTTCTCTCCCCTCCTCTGCGCCACTCATAATAAGAACTTCATCAAACCCGGGAGCATCTGCGCGCCATGGGGCATCTTGATACGCCTCCGTGAGAAGCTTTTTCGTTTTGCTGACGAGAGCGTCAACTTCCTTCGTAAGGCCACATGAATTTGCAATGTTAACGGCAGAGAGGTCTGCGAAGGTAACGAGTATTGGCTGGTCCCCCAACATTCTCTGAAATGACTGCAGCTCCTTCTCTTGGTAGATCCCTGCAACGGGAAGGTCCATAAGAGGATGAACTCTCTCCATTGGAGAGGGAGGTAAAGAGCGAGCTGATAGAGTTCTTCCCTCTTTTGGGGATGGTATGACGTACGAACGAAGATCGGGATCTGGTGCGTTCTGCTCGATATCTGGATTGTTCCTATTGCTAGGAGTAAGTGGATCTCGTGTCATCTCGGAGGCACTAATAATTCTTCACGATTCTCTTTTTCTCACAGAGAGGTCTTGTAACTACCAGAGAGGATACGAGAAGCGCTCAGTTAAGCAAAACTTTGTCTTTATTCATAGTTGTGTGTGGAATCTACCCCCATGTAGCATGCCTTCAGGTAGCAGAGAATAACTGAATAAAAACACGAGGAATCCTTCTTTCTCGTAGTAGCTCTATAGTATGGTGAGGGAGAATAATCGAACGGAGCAGATAAGAGTGAGTGGGGTAGTCCTGAAAAAAGCGACAAAAAGAGTTCGAATTCGTGAGCAAAATGAGGCAATTGCGAAAGAAATTGCCTATGCATTCTCGCTCAGCCCACTCACGAGCCGAATTCTCTCTGCCCGAGGATTTCTCGCTGATGAGCGGTTGAAGAACTATTTAGTGCCAACGCTCAGGAGTGGCTTGCCAGACCCCTCCGAACTCAAAAATCTTGATGCTGCTGTTGAACAGATCTGTGCGATACAAGCGAAGAAAGAGAGTATCGCTATTGCGTGTGACTTTGACGTAGATGGACTTTCAGGTGGAGCACTCGTTCATGACTTTTTTCGAAAAGCAGGGATAAAGTCTCGGGTCTACGTTCCAAATCGCTTCACAGAAGGATATGGCCTCAATGAGCGTATTATTCAAGATGCAGCAGCTGATGGGCATCGCCACCTAATCACAATTGATTTTGGAACAACGAACGAAAAGGAGTTGCTCCTAGCAAAAGAGCTTGGATTAGGCACCATCGTAGTCGATCATCACCACGTCCGTACGAATCCTCCTGCAGATATCTTTATCAATCCACAACAAGAGGGGTGCGGGTTTGCAGATGGAACACTCGCTGCAGCTGGGCTCGCTTGGTACCTCATTCTTGGATTGAGTCGAGCGCTGGAAGGGAAAGCTGAGTTGAGCCCGAAGGAGTTTCTTGACCTCGCCTGTCTCGGAACAATCTGCGATATGGTGCCACTTCATGGGCCAAACCGAATTATTGCACGACGTGGGCTTGAAAGCTTAGAGGGCACTCAGCGAGCAGGCTTGCTCGCATTAAAAAACGTATGCGGCGTCGGTAGTGGCTCGGTAGCGTGTTCTCATGTTTCATTTGGAATTGGTCCTCGTTTAAATGCTGCAGGACGAATGGTGAGCGGGGAGCTTGTTATCGAACTGCTCACAACGAGGGATTCTCGGAAGGCCGAAAAGCTTGCCAAACGGCTCAACCGCCTGAATCAGGAGCGACAAGCAACAGAAGAGCGAGTAAAGCAGAAGGCGTTACAACAACTCTCTGAGAGAGAAGTTGACGGTAATGGTCTCGTTGTATGGGATAAAGAGTTTCATACCGGGGTCATTGGTATCGTTGCACAACGACTTGTAGAGCAGTTCTATCGGCCGTCTGCTGTTATGGGGTTTGACCAGGGGCACTTTAAAGGCTCAGTCCGGGGGATTCGGGGTGTGAGTGTTATTGAGCTCCTCTCTTCTCTTTCGTCGTACCTCATTCAGTTTGGTGGACATGAGGGGGCAGGAGGTTTTTCTCTTCAAGAGGGTACCGAAGAAGAGTTTGCGCGAGCATTCGATGCGCAG
>JBMTVV010000049.1:0-9229 GCA_049451755.1 Bdellovibrionota bacterium | reverse complement strand
CTCTCTCCAGCCCGCCTAGCTTCTCTTCTCGTGTACTCGATGAGCCACCTCATCGAGAAACTCTTCTGTTGTCAGGTAGCTGTCACGTGGAGCCTCGCTGCCATGAATACAAATAGCGAGGTCTTTCGTCATCTTTCCGGCCTCAACAGCTTCTACACACGCGCGCTCGAGATCTTCTGCAAATTGAACAACTTCAACACTTTCATCAAACTTTCCGCGATACTTTAACCCCTGAGTCCATGCGTAAATAGAGGCAATAGAGTTTGTGCTCGTTTCCTTGCCAGACTGATGTTGGCGAAAGTGCCTCGTGACCGTTCCGTGAGCGGCCTCCGCTTCTACGGTTTTCCCATCCTCTGTCATGAGAACAGATGTCATGAGTCCCAACGATCCAAAGCCTTGGGCGACGATATCGGACTGCACATCCCCATCGTAGTTTTTACACGCCCAGAGGTATCCACCCGAACCCTTAATAGCGAATGCAACCATGTCATCAATAAGGCGATGTTCGTACCAGAGACCTTGCTCCTCAAATTCTGCACGATAGAGAGTCTCATAGACATCATGGAAGATATCTTTAAATCGCCCATCGTATGCTTTGAGAATCGTATTTTTCGTCGATAGATATACGGGCACCCCTCGCACTTTTGCGTACTCAAAGCAACTCTTTGCAAAGCTCAGAATGGAGTCATCTAGGTTGTACATCCCGAGCGCAACACCAGCTGCTGGAAAATCGAAGACTTCATACTCCGATGGCGCTCCACCATCAGCGGGCTCAAACTTCATCGTGAGCTTTCCAGGACCAGGTACGAGGAAGTCGGTCGCTCGGTACTGATCACCAAACGCGTGCCGTGCTATAATAATAGGCTCAGCCCATCCCGGAACGAGTCTTGGAACGTTCTGACACACAATCGCTTCACGAAAAACAGTTCCTCCAATGATATTTCGAATCGTGCCATTCGGAGATTTCCACATCTTTTTGAGCCCAAACTCCTCTACCCGGGCTTCATCCGGTGTAATAGTGGCGCACTTAACACCCACACCGCACTCCTTGATGGCGTTTGCAGCATCAATCGTTACCTGATCATCGGTAGCATCTCGGTTTTCGATGGAGAGGTCATAGTACCGAAGGTCGATATCGAGGTAGGGAAGAATGAGCTTTTCTTTAATGAGCCCCCAGATAATCCGTGTCATTTCATCGCCATCAATCTCTACGACTGGACTCTTAACGGTAATTTTGCTCATGAACTCCTCCTTTCACTGAAGCGCACAACCTCTCTCGGACGCCCTCTCGACTATATCTCCTGAGCAGCCTTTTGGAAATTCTATCTTCATTCAGCCAGTCATGCGGGCAGCTCAAGAGACGACAGCACGTCTTGAGCCACTCTTCCAGCTACGAGCGAGACCTTTCATCTTCCTCTCCTGAGAAACCACCACGACTCTAAAAATTTTGATCGATGTCAACTTTGGGGGTTGTAGAAACGTACCGTTGTCGGTGATTGTGCGGTTTCACTTTCTACCAGAAAAGGTTCTTTGCGCTTACACAAGATGCGCTGCAGATAAGAAAAGGGGTATATGAGCGTCATAACAGTAGGAAACTTAAAGGGAGGGGTCGGCAAAACATCTCTCGTCATCAATACGGCGCATGCTCTTTCGAAGCGGTTCTGTGAGACTCTCGTCATCGATCTCGATACTCAAGGCGATGCCTCCCATCTCTTAGCCGCTACCAAGAAAGCGGTTGGGGGAGAATGCCCTTCAGGACGTACGTCTCCAGGAGTGCGTCCCGCTAATCCGAATCAGAATCTCCTCGAGCGCTTTTCTTCCCTCTGTAAAGATCGCATCGTCGAAGTGCGTCCTAGTCTGCACGTACTGCCCGTAGAGGCAATTCAAACCCTCATTCCCAATGGATCAATCGTAACACTTGCTGAGCATGGAGACATTCTTCCACAGCTCATTAAGAACCTCTCATATGACTATGATAACGTTATAATCGATACTCCGCCAACGTGGAGCGCCATCCATGAAGTGGCACTCCACTCCTCAGATCTCGTACTCATACCCGTTGATCCGAGTGAAATGAGCGTCAGGGCTGCCGTTACGTTTTTAAACTCCGCTTCTTCCATCTCACCTTTTTCTGCACTCCTCGTGCGCACACTCGTCAGTCGTCAAGCATCTGGAATTGCTCGGCACTCTCAAAAGAAGCTAGAGCATGAGTTCCTTTCCGAATCAGGGGGTGATGAGTCTGAGATGGCACCTCCAAAACGGGTTCGACTTCGAGGAGTGCTCGGGCAGCCACACGAGTCTCCTCAGATATATCTCTCTCGAGCTGCTATTTACCGGTCAGAGGTCGTCCATAAACTCACATACGAACAAAAGACCGTCTTTGAGAACCTCACGCTCTCTCATCTCCAAGACGGCTATGTCCAGATTGCAAAAGAGGTAGAAAAAGTGATCGCTCTAAACGAGCCGGAGGCAGAGGGGCCAGAGGAGAGCAGTTTGAGTTTTGCTTTTGCCTAACTCTCTTACCCCTAAGCTCTTTTCTTCATGAGCTCTTTTCATCACGAACTGAGGCCTTCACTCGCACCTGACCATCGTGCACGACTACCTTAAACGAGAGCTTCTTGTTCTCGTTTTGCTTGCGAAATGCCCTTGCCTGTTGAATCACCCGCTCTTGAAATTTCTCATAATCGAGATCAAGGCGCTTTCCTGTTTGTTGCTCAACAGCATCTTGGTACGTCTCAAACAGAGCTCGGACACCTGCTTTCGCCTTTCCTCGTTGTGTTTTACTTTCCAGCACATCTTGCAAAACTTTCTCCCTCAGCTCAGCCTTAAAGACATCACGAAAATATGTGCCCCCTTCACGTTCTCGTTGTACCCGTTGCCAATACGTATTGTACGTTTGAAACCGTTGCTCAAGCATTCGCAGCTGATAGTTCGTTTGAGAATTTTTAAAGGGTGCGTTACGGAGCGTGCGGATTGCCCGACGCATCTGGGTGTGCAGCTTATCAGGGGGACGCCTCTGGAGACCCATAAAATACTGTTCATACTGTACTCGTAATTCATCGAGCTGTTGAACGGCGAGTTGTAACTCGCTCCTTACGGAGGCAAGGTTTTTAAACCTATCTGGGTGGTGTTGTCCGTCACTCATGATAGCGATCTCTTACCAATGACCGGTAGCGATATAAGCCGTGGAAAGGGGCGTTCAAAGAGGTGTACTCTCTCGCTCATTCCCTCTACAATATCGGGCAGCTGTGACTATTTGTTGAGAAAACGAGAGAAAATATGGCAGAGAATCTAACAATCATCATTCTAGCGGCGGGAAAGGGCACGAGAATAGGAGGTGAGGCAGCAAAGGTACTGAGAAATTCTTTTAGTGGCCCCCTTCTTCAAGAGGTTATGAAGAGTGCCATCGGACTTCATCCGGAAAAGATTCTCATTGTCACTGGCTTTCAAGCAGAGGAGGTTGAGTGCGCAGCGAGAGGATTTTTAGAGACTATCTGCAACAACACTGTCCATAAGGATGGTGAAAATAGGTTCAGTGGGTCCCTTGAATTCTACCGGCAAACGGAACAACGTGGAACCGGCGATGCTGTGAAGGCAGCTATTCCCGGACTTAGGGGTTTCTCTGGGGAGGTGCTCATTCTCTGTGGTGATGCGCCTGTTATCCTTCCAAGCTCACTCCAGTCGCTCATCGCAAACCACCGCGAACAAAATGCAACAGTATCGCTCCTTACCGCACACCTTCCAGAGCCAGCTTCGTACGGGAGGATTCTTCGAAGCCCTGAGACGGGAGAACTCACCGGCATCCGTGAGGCGCGTGATTCTTCCGCTGAAGAACTGCAGATTCAAGAAGTAAACTCTGGTGTGTACGTCGTTGATTCAGCGTTCTTACCGGGAGCAATCAGCCAACTAGAGCCGGATAATGCTCAAGGAGAATTTTACCTCACCGATATCGTGGGGCAGGCGATTCAGGAAGGTCAGCGCGTTGTAAGCTCTTCTTGCTCAAGTGATGAGCTCACCGGTGTTAACTCACATACCGATCTCAATGCGGTAAATGCGATTCAACAGCGAAGAATTCGCGATCGGTTCTCCGCCCAAGGGGTCTCCTTTCTTCAACCTGAGAGTGTCTCGATTCATCCGATGGCAGTTATCGGGGCGGGAGTGCACATTGGACCAAGTGTTGTTATTGGTGAGAACGTGCAAATCAGTAATAACGTCACCATTGAGGGCATGAGCTACATCACGAATGCTACTATTGGGGAAGGGTCTACGATTAAGTGGGGATGCCGAATTGACGGAGCAAGAGTTGGTACTGGCAGCTCAGTAGGGCCATTTGCTCATCTCCGCCCAGGGTCTCGCCTTGGCACTAACGTCAAAATCGGAAATTTCGTCGAGGTAAAAGAGTCAACGTTGGGAGATGAGGCGAAAGCCTCACACCTTTCATACCTCGGTGATGCACATATCGGAGCTGGGGCGAACATCGGTGCGGGAACTATCACCTGTAACTACGATGGGTATACAAAATCCACAACAATTGTTGGCGATGGAGCGTTTATCGGGAGCAACTCTTCTCTTGTAGCGCCAGTAGAAATAGGCCATGGGGCAACTGTTGGAGCAGGCTCAATAATTACCAAGGCTGTTGCAGCTGATGCACTCGCTGTTACTCGTGCTGAACAACGAGAGCTTGCCGGGTGGTCTAAGAAGAAGCGAGAGAGAAGCCCTCTGAAGAAGTAACCGTGAGACATGTCACGTATTGATTGGAGATTCGATAAAGAGGTGCCTGCAAGAAGAAACACCAGGGGTACGGAGCACGTCAGGGGCATAGCGCATGGACCCCATCTGCTCTGAGTTATCTTCCTATCGGATTATCCGGTATTACAGTTCCCGTGAGAGGATTTCTAGGAGACGAGAATCTCAGAGGATTGTTGAACCTTACGCTCACGGATCCGAGTTTTCTTTTGACGCCGTGTCGCGAGCTTCGCATCGCGCTGATTTCTCTTTGCTTTTGTCTTTTTTGCTAGTGATGCCATCGTTCTTACCTGACTATTTATAAATTGCCTGATTATTTTTAACTGCCCATCCGTCTTTTTACAGACAGGACTTCAAAAATAACGTACCGACTCCGTGTAGAACCAACTACGTGTAACCGGATCGGGCTCCTATTTCCGTCTCATCTTGCCTCGCGAGCAAGGGCGCTACACGGGCCTGAGGAGGCTCATTCTGCTTACCGCCAATGTAGAGACGAACGTAGGAGTATAAAGATTTCAGAAAATCAAGCAACCGACGCGATAAACACCTCAAATATCGAGGTTTTTTGTCTTCAGCGCATTCTCTTCGATGAAGTTTCGTCGTGGCTCTACCTGATCACCCATTAAGACGGTGAAAATTTCATCCGCCGATAGAGCATCTTCAATCTCTACACGAAGAAGAGTTCTTGTCTCAGGGTTCATCGTCGTATCCCACAATTGCTCAGGATTCATCTCTCCAAGACCCTTAAAGCGAGATATTGTAAGCCCCTTTCTGCCTCGTCCATCAATCCCTTGAACAAGTGATGTAAAGGAAGAGTACTCACCAACCTGTTCTTTTTCATCAAACAGCCGATATGGCGCCTCGCCAATCTTCTTTGCCTCTTCAAGAATTTTACGCAGTCGTTGAAAACGCCCTTGGCGGAAGACCTGGGCGCTAAACGCTGTTCGCTTTAAGACTCCCTGTACCCGACTTTCAAAGAGGATTTTTTTCGGTGGCAACGACCCCCCGTCTTCCTCTTCAACTCCATCAGAAAGTGGGCGACTATCGGTCTCTATCTCAAATCTCACCTGTTGAGACTTTCCTTCCACTGAAAGATTCTCAACTATTTTCTCTCCCACCTTTTGAAGATCGCTCTCATTGCGAAAGGTCTTTTCGCTCATGTCGCCTAGCATGGCAAGCGCTACGAGTAAGCCGCTATCGTTTCGCTCGTTTCGATACTCCGTGAGGATGCTATCCATTCTACCGAGATTTAGTATGTGGTGCTTGAGTTGCTGCTCCCCCGTCTTTAGTCCATCTCTTGAGATGAGATGACATCCATCAACACCGTTTCCAACAACAAGGTCGGCCATATCAGACTCGCTCTTGATGTACTTCTCCATCCGACCACGCTTAATCCGATATAGTGGTGGTTGCGCGATGTAGAGGTGTCCCCGTGCAATAAGTTCGTTCATCTGCCGATAGAAAAAGGTGAGGAGAAGTGTTCGAATATGGCTTCCATCAACATCTGCATCCGTCATGATCACGATTTTGTGGTATCGAAGCTTGGAGACATCGAAATTATCAGAGCCAATTCCAGTTCCTAGCGCCGTGATAAGCGTGCGAATCTCCTCAAACGAGAGCATCTTATCAAAGCGCGCCTTCTCAACGTTCAGGATCTTTCCCTTGAGTGGTAGTATCGCCTGATTTGCCTTCTCTCGCGCCTGCTTGGCAGAACCTCCTGCGGAGTCTCCCTCCACGATGAAAAGCTCCGCTTCTTCGGGGTTCTCGTTCTGACAATCTGCCAATTTTCCTGGAAGTGCTGCTGAATCAAGCGCTCCCTTTCGACGCACCAACTCCCGCGCCTTTTTTGCCGCTGCTCTTGCTCGAGCAGCTTCTAGCGCTTTGTTTACGATTGTTCTAGCAACACTCGGTTGTTGCTCGAGGAAGCTTCCAAGCCGGTCACCAACGATTTGTTCTACAAACCCCTTAATCTCACTGTTCCCGAGCTTCGTCTTTGTTTGACCTTCAAATTGTGGCTCCGGCAACTTCACACTGATGATCGCGGTTATGCCTTCGCGAGTGTCATCCCCAGTAATCCCATCTTTCGTACCTTTCAGGAGATCGTTTTTTGTTGCATAGGTGTTGATACACCGCGTGAGTGCCGCCTTAAAACCAGCAAGGTGAGTCCCCCCTTCGGTGGTATTAATATTATTCGCGTATGTGAAAATATTTTCCTGATATCCCTGGTTGTACTGAAGTGCGAGTTCTAGCTGAATACTATCAAGCTCACCCTTGATATGTACCGGTGTATCGAAGAGCGGCTGCTTATTTTGGTTTACATGCTCAACAAAACTTCGGATTCCTCCCTCGAAGTAAAAACTTTCTTGTTTTCCATTTCGCTCATCGTGAACGTGAAATCGCAATCCAGCGTTTAGGTATGCGAGCTCTCGAACGCGATGAACAAGGGTTTCAGTTTGAAAGCCGTTTACCTCGGAAAAGATAGTATGATCCGGATAGAAGGTTACCGTTGTCCCCGTTCTATCAGTGGTGCCAACAACCGCAAGTGGTCCATCGGGATTACCACGCTGAAAACTCATCGCATGGATATTACCACCTTGATGCACCTGCACCTTTAACCACTCAGAGAGCGCATTAACAACTGAGACTCCCACTCCATGCAGACCACTAGATACCTTGTAGGCATCTTTTTCAAACTTGCCACCCGCGTGAAGTTTCGTCATCACAACTTCAACGCCGCTCACACCCTCTGTTGGATGCAAACCAGTAGGTATTCCGCGTCCGTTATCCTGCACCGTTACGGAACCGTCGATGTGCAGTGTGAGGATAATCTCTGTACAGTATCCGGCCAGCGCTTCGTCAACAGAGTTATCGAGTACTTCGTAGACAAGGTGGTGGTAACCTCGATCGAATGTATCACCGATGTACATTCCGGGGCGCTTACGAACCGCTTCAAGCCCTTCGAGAACTTTGATCTGCTCTGAACCGTAGGTCAGATTGTTGTTCTTATTGAGAGCATCTTCTGCTGTCGAATTCTCCATACATCTCCACCAAATGAATGGGCGTCTTCACCCATGCCGAGGGACTATTCCTACCACGCCTTACCTCCTCAAGCGCTAAGTGAGAGGGTGTTCCGGGGGTCTTCATATCTTCAGCAAATCCATGAAATTATATGAATGTTCACACCATTTCGTAAAGGAATATGGTGCAAGAATTTACCGTGCATAAACCCGCTCAACCCGCCCCTTGCAGACTCGAAAAAGGGTGGTTTCTTGGTCAGTAAGCTCATGGGCGGAAAGATCGGTCCCTGTGATAAACACCTGGTATTTGTTCTTCCGTAAGAGCTCAAAGAATCGCCTCATTCGACCTTCATCGAGCTCAGATGAGAAGTCATCGAGTAAAAGGAGTGGTGCCACATGAATTCGCTCTTCGATCACTCGAAGAATTGAGAGGAGGAGAGCTAAAACGAGGCTACGTGCTTGCCCCTGCGACGCAAACTGTCGCGCTGACCTACCGTTCAACTCAAAATACAGATCGTCGAGATGGGGACCGATAAGGGTCGTTCTACGCTCAATCTCGCTCTGCAACAACCGTTCGAGAACCGGTGCATAGGCTGCTTCCGATCGAACCCCTACTGCTTGATCAAGAAACGACTCAATGAGTCCCAGCCGTACGGTGCCATCTTGTTGCGCAAACTGGGCGTAGAACTCCTCAATAAGTGGTATGAGGCGCTCAATGAGAGCGCTTCTTTCACGTGTGATAATAGCTGCATACTGAGCAACCATTTCATTCATCGTCCGGAGTTGCCCTAGATTTGGAAAACGCTCCTTCAAGAGGCTATTTTTTGCCCTGATTACCTTCTGATAGCTCGTTAAGGCAGCGAGGGCGGTCGATGATAGAATTGAAACATAGCGATCGATAAATGTTCGGCGGACAGCTGGAGAGCCATAAATGAGATCGATATCTTTCGGTGCAAAGGTCACCGCCGGGCAGTGTCGTACATACTCCCCCACCTTTCTCGTCTGCTCTCCATTTACAAAAACTCTCTTCGTTCCGTCCTCATATGAGATCCCGAGCCGTACTTGAGAACTCTCCCTCAGCGCCTCTACGTCCGAAGAGACTTTTCCGAATACGGAGAACTCCTCTTTCTCCCATTCTGCGAGATCTCGTTGCTTACAGGGGCGAAACGTTTTAGAGGCACTGAGAACATGTATTGCTTCAATGAGGTTGCTCTTCCCCTGTCCATTCTCCCCCTCAATGAGATTAATTCCTGGATGAAAATAAATCTCTCCATCAGCGAGGTTTCGAAATGAGTAGAGTTTGATATCGGTCAGGTACAAGGCGTATTCCTCATTGGTCCGCTTAGAAGGGATAGAGGACCCCCTCGTGCGATTATTCTTACCACGAATCATCGCACGATACACGAACGCACTAAAAGCACCGCGCACATACCCGTTAGACACCACCTAGGATGATAGAGGGTGAT
>JBMTVV010000048.1:0-9244 GCA_049451755.1 Bdellovibrionota bacterium | reverse complement strand
GTGATATTTTTGATGAGACGGATATTCGAGAGGAAGAGCAGGAGGTGACGGTAACTACTTCTGGTGAACTCCTCGTCGATGGTGGAACTTCTTTGGCTGACCTTGAGTCGGAGCATGGAGTCATGCTGCCAGAGGGTGAGTACGATACCATTGCCGGTTTTATTATCGGCCAACTCGGAAGAATACCAGCCGTTGGAGAAGAGCTCCGGTGTAATGGAGCGCTCATTTCTGTAGAGAGTGTGGACGAGAATAGAGTAACGCAGCTTCGGATATCGCTATCGAAGGATGCGGCTTAATATCTTTCTGAAGGCCACTCCAAGAGAGACGGATCAATCACTTACCCCTTCTTTTGTAATAAAAGCATGTAATTCAGAATCTTAACGGAGTTTTAAGCATCCTAACCCGGGCGGTGTTCTATGCCCGTCCAGTACGTGAATCCGCATGTTCGGCTGGATGTCACTGGTATTGCGGGAGCGCACACGACTTGCAATTGAAAGAGGATGGATACGTTATGACTTCGGAGAAAAAGACGGGTAAGAAGGGTAGTGCCATTCGTGAAAAGGTCGTTAAGACAAGAAGCCCTCGACAGAAAAACTACGTCCTTGACCTCAGAATTCATAGCCCGGCATCACTTGGATACCTCGGTATCGAGGGCATTGACACAGCGCCAGCTATCGTCCGATTGGCGAAGGTAAAAGGACTCGATGTTATTGGGGTTACAGATTTTTATTCCGGTAGATTTATCGATCGTGTTACAGAGGCGGCCAGTGGGAGCAAGGTCACGGTTCTGCCGGGTGTAAGTCTACGTTGCAAGCTTGGTCAGTGTGACGATGTCGTTTTGGTGTGCCTATTTCAAGAGAGTTATACATCTGCCGATATTGAGGACTTTCTCAGTGAGCTCAAAATACCTGAGGTAAAGCTCGGCGACTCCTCATATACGTTGCCAACATCAATCGGTGCCGTGATAGAAATGGTGGAGAGGAGAGGAGGAATTATTATCCCTAGTCGGCTGGATAAGACTCCTCATCAGATGAAAGTTATTCCTCGTTTGGTGGAAGAATTCGGATTTCGTACCTTTGATCTCACTCATGTTGACTCAAAGAGTTTTTTCAAAGCGCAGTGGCCAGAGCTTTCATTTAATCTCTATAGCTTCTCAAGTGCGAGTGCACTTGCGCAGGTGGGCAGTCGAAATTCTCAGGTGAAGCTTCCAGATAAAACATTTGAGTCAATCCGACGTGTTATCACTCGAGCAGGGCAGTAGGAGGTAGTCGGCAGAAAAGAGCTGCGTGCGTTTGCGGATCTCACATGATTTCTCAGAACGGTTTTGTTGAGAAGAGTTTCAGAAGAGCTTCAGAGGAGTCGTTCGAGGAGCTTTCGTTCCACTTTTCGTACCCACATACCTTACACCTATGAAGTATGCGAGCACCCTCCAGGCCCGAGCCTGTCTTCGGTGCAATAGTCACTGGTTCCATAGTGCCGAGGCACTCCGCTGCGCGATCTCCCGGCTGAATATCGACGTGTTTACTCCACAGACACTCTGGGCAGTGATTCGTATAACCGTTGCCCTTCACAAAAGTATCACAATGCTCACAGATGAAGTTCTCCTTCCTCCTTTGAAATTGTCTACGCATCTGCTACGCCCTCACGCTAGGTAAAAAGATTCTGAACAAGGTTATCCGCAGAGTACGAGACTATCACATCAGTGCCGGCATCAAGTAATGCTTCGGCAGCGGCATACAGATAGTGTAGTGGGTCTTTCTTTCCGGTAGAGGCGGCAAGTATGCCGAGTAGTTGGTGCTCCCCGCTCGTAAGAAAACTGCCAAGAGTTTGAGATGCGTGGGTAGCTCGTGCCTCCTGTAAGACGTCGAGAAATGCAAGGCCAGGCTTTATCAAGGTGCAATCCGCTCCCCCTTCCAATTCAGCCGCAATGAAAGATAACGCAAGAGCGGTATCTCGGGCATCGAGCTGATATGCTGACTTGTCTAGCGTAGTGTTCATGGCTTCAGAGGAGCGAAATGGTGAGAAGAGGGGAGAGTTGAATTTTGCTGATTGTGAAATGATAAATGGCGTTGTGTCTCTACTTTTATCGCTCCATTCTCTCAATGTGCGGGAAAAATTGGGTATCATTGCGCTCGGCATAAGCCCTTTCGCACCTGAGTCGAGCAGAAGTGCTGCTTGTCGTAGTAGGTGCTGGGTGGTCTGCTTCTCGTCCATATCAATCCGACAGTGAGAGTCCTTTCTATATTGGCAGACGCACAGATCCACAACCGTGAGTAGTTCCGGAAACTCTTTCTGAAGTGCACGAAGTGAGTTGATGAGGAGCGTATCATTCTGAAGAGATGATGATGCATTTTCTGTTTTGAGCGGGAGGAGCTCATAGAGAATAATTCCTCCTAGGTTGAGGCTGGCGGCTCTTTCGGCAAGGGTAAGGACCTCGTTCGTATTGGAGCAGATGGGAAAGAAATCTGGTAGATTCAGGTGAGAGGCTGCTGAGTATTGCGAGCCAGCGATGAAAATAGGCCAGAAGAAACGGGCAGAAATTGGTTGTTTGTTGCTATCTTCGGTGATACGGGGCACCATATTTCTTCAGGACTTTTACAGTAGTTTTAATGTCGTCAACGCCTTTTGCTCATCTCCATCTGCATACACAGTACAGCCTTCTTGATGGCTTAAACAGGATAGATGAAGTCCTTGCCAAGGCCGCCTCTCTGTCGCAGCCCGCTATTGCTATCACAGACCACGGGAATATGCATGGCGCTATTCAATTTTATTCTGGGGCGCATAAGGCTGGCATTAAGCCAATTATTGGCTGTGAGCTCTATGTAACAAACGGCTCACGATTCGATAGAACGCCTACGGCTCAAGGTGGGGCAGGAACGTATCATCTGACCGTTCTTGCAATGAATTCCGTCGGCTATAAAAATCTATGCAGGCTCGTGTCTCTTGCCTATCGAGAGGGATTTTACTTTAAGCCACGAGTCGATCATGAGTTACTTGAACAATACAATGAGGGCCTTATCGTTCTCAGTGGGTGTCTCGGAAGTGAAATCGGTCAGTGTGCATTACAGGAACAGCTGGATATTGCACGTGAGCGTGTTGACTTTTATGCAGGAACATTTACCGACCGATACTATCTTGAGATTCAACCGCACCCGATCGCTGAGCAGCAAAAGCTCAACGAGTTGTGCGCAGATCTTGCTATGCAGAAGGGTGTGCCAATTGTGGCCTCGACTGACTGTCACTATCTTTCAGAAGATGATCACTTCGCCCAAGAGGTGCTCATGTGTATTTCTACTGGTAAGCAGATTACCGATCCCGATCGGCTGCGGCACGTAGGCTTTACCTTGCACCTCAAGAGCGGAGAGGAAATGGTTCGAGAGTTCGGAACGTTTCGATATGCTGATGAGGCTGTGAAAAATACGGTTGAGATAGCGAATCGTTGCAATCTGGAATTTAATTTCTCCACTTATTACATGCCTCGATTTGAACCACCCCGAGGAGAGACCCTCGAAGACCTGATGGTTCGTAATGCAAAAGAGGGGCTCGCTGAAAGGCTCGATCTTATAAAGGCGCATAACCCGAATATCATCGAAGATACCTATTGGGAGAGATTGGACCTGGAGCTTGAGCTCATTAAAAAAATGGGCTTTGCAGGGTACTTTTTAGTGGTGGCGGACTTTATCGTCTGGGCAAAGGATAATGGTGTTCCAGTTGGTCCAGGGCGGGGAAGTGCGGCGGGTTCGCTCGTTGCCTATGCGATGCAAATTACTGAACTCGACCCTATCGAACACAAACTTCTCTTTGAGCGATTCCTAAATCCTGAGCGGGTCTCTTTACCGGATATCGATGTGGATTTTTGTATTCGTGGGCGGGATAGGGTCATAAAGTATGTTGTCGAGAAGTATGGCAAAGAGAATGTGGCTCAGATAGCGACCTTCGGAACGTTGAAAGCGAAAGCCGCCATTAAAGATGTCGGTAGAGCGCTTGGGAAGAGTTACGCTGAAATGGATAGGGTCGCGCAACTGGTTCCAGCTCCCCGCCAAGGCTTTGATTTTTCCCTGGAAGAAGCGCTCAAGATGGAGCCGAAATTAAAGGCATATGCCGATGGAGAGGGCGATGACCTGATTTCGCTCGCGATGAAGGTCGAGGGCCTTACTCGACACTCTTCGACCCATGCAGCTGGAGTTGTGATTGGTGATCGAGCTCTTACTGAATTCCTTCCTATGATGGTTGATAAGGAAGGTAATGATGTAACGCAATTCTCGATGAAAGATGTTGAGAAGATAGGGCTGGTGAAATTCGACTTTCTAGGGCTGAAGACTCTTACCGTTATTTATACGGCTCTCGCCCTGATAGCCGATAGCACGGGTCAGGAAGTGAACCTTTCAACGTTGCCCCTCGATGATACAGAGACCTATGCGATGCTTACCGGAGGTAAGACAACAGGGGTCTTTCAATTAGAATCAACCGGCATTACTGAAATGACGATGCGGTTGAAGCCGAGTAGCTTTGATGACCTCGTGGCAATTCTCGCGCTCTACCGACCAGGGCCACTGGATTCAGGGATGGCTGAGCACTATATCGAGAGAAAAAATGGTCGTGAGCAAACTGAGTATCTCCATCCACTCATGGAAGATATCCTCTCCGACACATATGGAATCATTCTCTACCAAGAGCAAATCATGCAGTTAGCCCGTGAACTTGCGGGCTACTCCCTGGCGGAAGCGGATCTTCTACGACGTGCCATGGGTAAAAAGATTCCAGAAGAAATGGCGGCGCAACGTTCTCGATTCATGGAGGGTGCTCTCGCCAAAGAGATTAAGGAGAGTGCGGCCACAGAGATTTTTGATCAGATGGAGACCTTTGCTCGCTACGGATTTAACCGAAGTCACTCTGCTGCATATGCGCTTATTTCCTACCAGACGGCATATTTAAAGTGTCATTATCCGGTTGAGTTTATGGCTGCCTTGATGTCCCTTGAGATGGGGGACAGCGATAAGACCCTGAAAAACCTGAATGATTGTCGAAAGCAAGGTACTACCGTGTTGCCGCCTGACGTAAATCTTAGTGTGGCTGATTTCTCGGTTCATGACGGTAAGATTTGTTACGGTCTTTCCGCGGTGAAGGGTGTCGGGGAGAAAGCAGTTGAGAAGATTGTGGAAGTTCGGAAAGAGGGAGGACCTTTTGAGTCGCTCGAGGATTTTGTTGAACGAGTTGATCTCCGTGCGATTAATCGGCGGGTATTGGAGAGCTTTATTAAGTGTGGCGCCTTTGATTCTTGTGAGAAGAGTAGAAGCTCCATGTATGAGCGGCTGGAAGATGTGCTCCGTGCTGGACAAGCGCTTCAACGTGATAAGGATACGAATCAGATCGGACTCTTCGGTGCGAGTGAGCAAGGGGGGAGTATTCCCCGTAAAATAGTTGAGGTTCCAGATTGGCCAACCAATAAGCGTTTAGCCTATGAACGAGAGGCGCTCGGCTTCTACATATCAGGTCATCCAATTACGAAGTATTCTTCGCTACTTACAAGTATTGGAGCGCGCTCTATTCATAAGTTAAAGGATTTGAAGAGTGGTAGTCAGATTAAGGTTGGGGGAGTCATTACCGCTTTACGGCTCAGGAATACACGGAAGGGGGATCGCTATGCTTCCTTTCAGTTCGAAGACCCGACTGGCACGGTTGACTCCATTGCATGGCCTGATTCATACCAAAAAATGGCAGCCTTGATGGTAGCCGATGAGCCTCTAGTCGCATCTGGTCGAGTCGATGTTGCCGATGAGAGGGTGAGTTTTATTGTAGACTCTATGGAGTCACTCTTTTCTTGTCGTGAGAAGACTGCCAGCGCTGGTGAGCTGCGGCTCTCGTGCGAGGAGGCAACAGAGAGCCGGTTAGAGCTGCTCACGAAGCTCTTCGCAAGCCATGTGGGGACATGCCCCGTGCGTTTGGTCCTTGAGCATGAAGCGGGAGACATCACTTTTCAGCTCCGAGATAAGGAAGAAAGTCCAATTCTTATTACTATCTCTGAAGATTTATGTGATGAAGTTGAGCAGGTTTTTGGTCGCCCCGCGCTTTCTTTTCTCTCCTGACTTCAGTACAGTCTCGCCCTCGGTACGTGTGAGGTTCGAAAATTCGAGATTTTTTGGGGATATTTCGGTAAAAAACAACTTTTTTAGCGAGATTTGATGTCTTGAAGACAGGTCTCTTGTATAGCCGCATGGAGCACTCAAAAATATTTGCTTAGTTAGTCAGTTACTTCAGACTGCGGTGGCAGCAGATGAAGCTGAGCGAGATGGTCGGTAAGGACAAAATAGGAATTATATGTCGATTAGAATAAAAAGAAGTCTTAGTTCTAGAGGTAGTTATCTCTTGCCTTTCATAATAGCTTCATTTTTCTCGTTTGTTGGAATATTCACTCCATCACAAGTATCGGGTGATGTTCGACAGTTCGGTTACAATAATATAGTGCCAGGCCTTGAGTTATATCCGCTCCCGACCGTGCCATCAGGCCCTCGACGACCAGTCGGTGCGTTAGAAACGTTTGTGGTGGAGCTCGATGAAGCCCAGCAGACGGTTCGATTTCAGCTCACGGTAGCGAGACATCTTTCAGCAGACCTTCCCAATGGCTTCGCTATTGTGATGAATGGGGGTGGTATGCCCGGCGAGGGAACAGCACCGATTGTGGTCTTCGACGGCTCAACTCAAATCCCTCGTATCACTGTTGCTCGATATATGGGTTTTGGAAAAATCTTGCTCAAGAATCTCTTCGCTCCTAATGGTGAAATACTCTTTTCGGGGGACTCATCCTCCCCTCAGGTGCTCCTTGCAACTATGAATGAGGTGGGTGATCAGGTGAGTTTCGAACTAGAGCTAGACATATCCGACTTCAACAGTACCAGCACTTCATTCCCACAGTGGACGGGCTTTTCTTCTACTGGTGATATCGGAGTCTGGATGGATGTATTTCAGAACTTGAGCATCTGTTATCCATTCGAAGCGACAGGTATGAATCCAGCCATTGGAGTTCAATCTGCGGCGTGTGAGTGTGAGAATTCGGACGACGATGACCGTGATGATTCGGACGACCACGACCGTGATGATTCGGACGACGATGACCGTGATGATTCGGACGACGATGAGTCTGAGAACTTGGACGACGATGAGTGTGAGAAGTCCGAGCATAACTCATTGTTTGGGGAGAGAAGGAAGAATCATCGGGGTAACGAGTCAGAGGGGCGTTCATTCGCCGCTCAATCAATATCAAAGATGTCCCCACAACGGTTAGAGCGCGCCTTGCGGTCAATGCGAAGCCAAGAGATTCCGGTCGAGATTGAAGAGCCCGGTGATTATTGCTTTGGAGCTGTTGGTCGTCTTGATGTACACATTGCTCCCTTTAACTACAAACCGGACTGTTTCGCTCTATTCTTAAATGGGTCTGGCAGTACTATCGGCGGACTTCCATCTACTTCTTCCGGTCTTGAGCAGTTTGCGATAGGTGAGGAGGTGGAAATTCAGGGTGCCTGTATTACACCTGATAATAGCAGCTCAATTCTTGAGTATCCATCTCTTCCAGATGGCGCTATTTCGAGTGTAGCAAGTGGCTCAACGGTGCAGTCCGGTGATCAGTTTTTCTTCGGCATACAGACAGCAACAGCCATACCGGGAGATATCTTCTTCATCGAGTTCACCTGTAACGGAGTGACTTCGTACTGGAACGGCGTGAATGTCTTGCCAGGGAACTCTTGTTTCCTCGGCTTTGAGGTGTTTGATGAAGCCAGTGACGAAGAATGTGAAGTAGAGGACAATACCTCTATTCTGTTCACGCTTGACGGGCTCAGTAAGGATCTCGATGCTCTCAATAGAAGAATCGCTCGGAAGGCAAAGAAGAGGAGCCCTACCAAGCGGAAGCGGATTCGCACCTTACAGTCGCAGTCTGAAGAGGCCGCAATTGATGCTTGGAATATCTGGGTTGACCTTCCAACGATTACCTATCAGTGCGTAGATCCTACCATCAGTATCCTAGACCACTCTGGGGCTCGGTTTGATTATATTGCCGATATTAATGAGCTCGAATTGATAGGAAAGCGCCTTGCTCGAATTTTGAGAAAAGGAGGTGCTGAGGGCCGGGGGAAACGGTTCCGACGTCAGGTCATAGAATTGGCTGAATTGGCCCGAGAGGAAGCGGAAAAAACACCACTTCAATCGTCGAACGTTGGGCTCTAGAAACCCATCCATAAGGAGGGAAGGGAGCTGTGAGAGTCAGAAGTATGTATTCTGTTCTCGTCGGCTCCTTTCTCATCTTCAACTATCGAGCCTCTGCTCCGCAGGATTCATTCTGAGCCTCTGAATATACGTGGAGGGAGAGAGAGCCGTGAGCAGAAGAAATCTCGTGAAGCATGTCTTCTGAGAGGGCGAGTATCTCCCCAGCGCCATAAGTCCGTTTCCCTATTTCTTTGACGTTGTTATTTACTTCCTTGTACAAAGTATTTTCTTCAATGCCCTCTAGAACGAGTACGACTGCCCATCCGCAGTGACTGTGACGATGAATAGCCCCTTGGCTATGAGGGGGGACTCGAACGAGGACAAGCTCGATTCCTGTTAATGCGCCGATACCGAGACGAACTCTTCCATACCGTCCAGAGGCTCCTTGTTCAACGACATCGGGCGTATACTGACTCCAATCAATTGTATTCCCATGCTCCAGGAGGTAGTCATAGGCGACTTGCTCGGCGGGGATTCCGCTTGAGGGCTCTTCTACGTGATGTTTCGTTTTCCCTGTAGCGCTAGATTGCAAGGCAATAGACTGGTCAAGCTCTTTTAGGAATATTTGAATAGCAGATGAGCTAGGCTGGAAGGACATAATCTTTCGTTAGTACGCAACTCGCTAGAGGGTCTCTTGGTGGCACGTGTGCCTCAGAGCAGTCTCCCCCTCTCTGTGGAAGGCTCTATGGAAAGACAGTAACAGGATGATAAGCTGATTCCTACATATTATTGTGTTAACTGAGGGTTACGAGGGGGATAGTAGCCGAAAGCACGGGGATGATGTTATACCTAGGTGCGTAGTGAAGATGGGCTTTGGAGTTGAATATCTAGCTTGATGAAGGCGAAGTTACAATGAAGACGGTGAGCCAACGGGAGAGCTTTCTGCCTCCGCTCTGGATTCTTTCTCTCATATCGATTGCTCTTGCTGTGTGGGCACTTTCCGCGTTGAAAGAGATGGTTGTGCTCATTGTGTTGAGCTTTTCTG
>JBMTVV010000047.1:0-9275 GCA_049451755.1 Bdellovibrionota bacterium | reverse complement strand
GAACCCACCAGAGCAATCCTGCGCTCACCAGAATTCCAAGCAGTGAATGGAAAGAGCGAGAAGTAAGAAGTCGTGGGAAGAAACCACCCGCTACTTCACATACACTGCCCTGACTCTCTCTCTCACTCATCCGTGCTCGCCCCTTTGCGATACCGCCGCCTTCCTAAAAAAGGAGCCGTGTTCGAATATTTGCTTCAATCTGATCTAATTTGGTTTTCACCTCAGATGAGAGCTCCTTCTCCACATCCATAATGAGGTATCCAATATCTGGTTGGGTAGCTAAATACTGTCGTGCGATATTAGCTCCTGTAGCCGCGATCACAGTATTAATCTGACTCAGCACTCCAGGTTCATTCCGATGAATATTGAGAACTCGATGGGAGTTCTCGACATACGGAAGATCGACATGTGGAAAGTTCACCGCACCTACCGAACTACCAGTTTCTAGGAACTTCAAAAGAGACTCTGCTACCTCTCGTCCTATTGACTCCTGGGCTTCAACGGTACTTCCACCGACATGTGGGGTGAGAATAACATTTGGAAGCCCCTGCAGGGCACTCTCAAAACCACTGCCATTTGAAGCAGGCTCGACGGGGAAGACATCGATAGCAGCTCCACTGAGGTGTTCGCTCCTGAGGGCAGCAGCGAGTTCCTCTAAAACAACGACTGACCCCCGGCTTAAATTAAGCAACGCACTACCTCGCTTCATGAGGGCAATTTCATCCCTTCCGATCATGTCTTTCGTCAGTGGGGTCTCGGGAACGTGAAGAGAGAGGAAGTCAACGAGGGGCAATAGCTCTTGAAGTGAACCAACCGCGCGCGCATTTCCAAGCGGAAGCTTTTTACTGATGTCGAAGAAAAAAACTTCCATTCCGAGGGATTCAGCGAGGAGTCCTACTTGTGGTCCAATATGACCGTATCCGACGATCCCAAGCTTTTTCCCCCGGACCTCACTCGATCCTCCAGCAGACTTCTCCCATATTCCTGAGTGCATTTGCTGGCTCCTCCAACAAGCACGGCGGGCTAACATTACAATCTCAGCTATCGTGAGCTCTGCCACACTGCGAGTATTCGAGAATGGAGCATTGAAAACTGGGACGGCACGAGCAGCAGCAGCATCGAGATCCACTTGGTTCGTCCCGATACAAAAACAGCCGATACCGAGTAAACTCTCTGACTCAGCCAGAACACTTTGTGTTATCTGTGTCTTCGAACGAATCCCAAGTAAGTGCACACCACGGATCCTCTCCTGAAGTGCCTCGCCATCAAGCGCCGTTTTTAGTGCGTCCGGCCGATATCCTTTCTCTGTAAGGAGCTCTACTGCACTTTCGTGAATGCCCTCAAGAAGGAGTATTTTAATCTTTCCTCGTGGGAATGAGGTCGTTGGCGCGGTTAGCAACTGAGATTCCTCTTGCTGTTAGGGGTTTATAACCCCTTCGTTTTACCGACTCAGCGATATGGCAGCAAGAGCGGGAGTGAAAAGAGTTCTCCATGACGACACTTCCCCAAAGAACTCTATAGCCCTCAGAAAGGAGCTCTGGCACACTACGTCGAAAAACCTTGGCTGTATGCGCAAGACTTCTCAACAAGACCTTACGAGTCAACCACACCGGAGTCGTCCATTTCGTTACTTCTTACATAACGAGCCACAGAACTGTGGCATGCCACTTTTCACCATAATGGTGGTTTCCTCCGTACTTTTAGCGGCACTATTTGAAGGAGCGCTATATCTTCGGCCTCTTGCTCATGCTGTTCCGCTTAAAGATGGAGATTTTGCTCAAATTGATAGCCTTTTGCCTCTACCGAAGATCTCAGAGCTGCCAGAAGTATCTGAGCTGCCAAGGGTCTCAGTCACAAAGTTTACCGCTCGGGGTAAAAATGGAGGTCGTTGGCGGGGCCGAGTCTTTGGCTCAGGCCCGACTGCCCTCATACTCCGTTTTTTTAAGGGTGATACCCTTGTGAAAAAACAGTTGATAGGTCGGGTACATCTTGATAGTGAGCCACAGGGCGTTCGCTTTTCATACTCCGGAACTCGACCAAGAACGGGAACGACTCATTGGGACATCATCGCGCTTTATGATAAAAGTAGATAAATCAAAGTGTTAAGGGCCCCTATTAAAATAATAATGTTGTTTGACTAAGAAATGTAAAGTAGTTTTAATAAGGGGCAGGACAGTTCTCTTGGTCTTTCATGAGATAGGCCCTTTCATAAAAGAGACAGAGAATGGTCATTCTGGAGCTCTCCTTTTTCGTTTAACGGTAAGGGGCTGAGAGCATCAGATAAAAAAGAGGAAAACCTCGGGGCAGCTCGCGTAAAGAGCTATTGAAGCCCTGGGAGTTTCTCGTTATAACGCACTTTAGTGCCGTAAAGTAAGAAGGTGATTTGTGTTAGCAGTTACACCAGAAACTCGATTAGAAAAAGAACTAGCCCCCGCAGCAGTTGCCCCCGCAGCAGTTGCCGTAGCCGCATCTTTAAATTTAGACGATGGACTAGGAACTCTAGCAGCAGCGGCATTCGGTGCCAACCTCATTGGAGAAATGATTAAGGCTACTCTCCCAGGTAAACCATCAGAAGAAGGTGCAGAGAGAATCGCTCAGCTAGCAGCATCTCTTGGCTAAAAAGCGTTCGCCCGCCTGCCGAAGCTAGCAACATCTCGACTACAGGGCTGATAGAACTCTCACGCTCTCCCAGTGTCATCTCCACGTCTGGAAGCTCAATAAGACTGGCTCCACCCTTGAACGTGACCATACCAAATGTTCCAGATTTCATTTGCCCCGATCACGAACATCTCACTTTTCATCTGTTGCAGGGATAGCTGGTTGAATGGTCCGGATTGGGTTTCTCGCATCGTCATTATTCAGAGACACAAGTAGCAGTAAAGTAAGGCTACATTTCACCCCAAAAACATCACGACATCCCCCATTGAGCACTCGTGAGACTCTCTTTCTAGATTCTCTCATGCTCTACGGTAAGAATCTCCACACAACCTACCAATACAAATATCTGAGAGGCTCCCGTAAAGGAGAATCTCGTGATACACTCTTCCAGATGTCCGTAGTAAGCTCTGAAAATAAGCCCAAGTTACTCCAGTACCTGAAGCGTCTCGCCCCCTTCTCTATCGTGGACAAAGGGATTGGGTACGCAATCGATGGTCGAGTTGTTGAATGTAGCAAGGTAAACTCGACGATTACCGGGGTTGTCCGCTCAACCGATACAGAAGATTTTAGCGTAACACTTCAAATCGTTTCTTCAAGCCGAGTTGAAGCATACTGCCGATGCTCTACCCGGGAAGAGATGGAAGAACAATGGTGTCCTCACTCAGTCGCGGCATTATGGCGTGCCTCAGATCTTGGTTTCTTTGAAGCTCATAGCGGATTTGCTGCCTCAGAATCTGCTTTCCGGGTGAACACTAGTGGACCATCAGAAATCGCAGAAGTCCTTGAACGAGTCTCTCAGGCTTCACCGTTACCAGAAAATGCCCACGTTCACACGTATACTGATCCCAGTGTCGAAGTATGCATCTCTCAGAGTGGAGACCGGCTTGGCATACAGGTGTACTTCGATGGGGACCAACAAGAACCTCACTTCTTTGAGAGTTTCTCACCACGCTCATCTCGGACAATTGACAATATCCTCATCCAACTCCTCGAAGACTCAGGCTCGTGGGATGAGGACGGGAAACAGTGGTTTGTGAACTCGAGTCATCATATCGATTCACTGCTAGGCCTCCTCCAAGAATTCAAGACCGTACTCAACGGGCTCTCCCGCAAACCGCTTCAGACAGAAAAGACCCCCCTCAGAGGGATACTCTCTCTCATGTGGACAGACACAGCGGCAGAGATATCTTTTCTGTGGCAATTCCCCAATGGAAATACCCAAGAGGCTGATGGTGAACTGATCGGTACAGGTCCATACTGGGTACTCATGAATGATTCGCTATTTCGAGTCTCACCTGATGCTTCTAAGCTCGCCGCCCTATTTCCTCATGGTCCCCGAATAACTGTAGCGAAAGGAAAAAGCGGTCCCATTCTTGAGGCTCTACTCAGGGAAGAATCACAACCCTTCGTTCATGTTACGAACCCAGAAAAAACGCCAAAAACAAAAATTACTCTACCAAAGCCGGTCATCGATCTTTGGTCGAATGAAGAAGAGGGACAAGCTCTCTCCTCGTCTCGGGAACTCATTATCGAAGGGTCTCTCGATTTCCAGTATCCAGCGAAGGAGCAGGAACTCGTCTACCTACCACACCGCGAGAAAGAGCAAGAGTACAGAAGCGCACTGGAGTCTTTTGGCTTCTCGTATCAGAAAGATCGTCGGCGCTACCGGATATCTGGAGATGCAGCTCTCGATTTACTGCAGAAAGGAAAATCTGCGTTCCCATCACCCTGGAAAGTAACCGGACTTGAGGGAATTCAGAAACAAATTAAGTTTGCCGACCTCAAGCTCAATGTCTCCGTAGCAAAAACTGAAGAGGAGAATGGTCCCATCGATTGGTTTAACTGTAAGATATCACTGTCCCAAAACAACGCGAATATTCCTCTCAGTACCCTCTTTAAATTACGGAATAATACTGGAGACCGATGGATTCGACTCGACAGCGGAGCATATGCACAAGTACCAGCCGGTGGACTGAGTCGACTACAGGCAACACTTGGATTTTTAGAGCCAAACTTCCGTCTTTCAAATACGATTAAGACGAAGCTACAACCATCGCAAGCACTCGGACTCATCCATTCTGAGGACGCAAGAGTGGTGATCTCTGCTGATCAGAGCTTTGAAAACCTCTCTCGTAGACTCAAAAACTTTTCACAGATTGAGACCATCAGAGCCGCAAAGAACTTTCGCGGAAAGTTACGAAGCTACCAAACTGATGGTACGAGTTGGATGAATTTCCTCCATCGATATGAGCTTGGAGGGATTCTCGCAGATGAAATGGGACTCGGAAAAACTGTTCAAACCTTAGCCTTCTTACAATTTCTGAAAGAGGGTCGGTCCGCTCTCCGTGAACTGAAGGAGCCGGCGCTCATCGTCGCACCTACCTCTGTCATTGTGAACTGGATGTATGAAGCGGAAAGATTCACACCGGGCCTGAAGACTCTGCTCTTACATGGTCATAAGCGACGGGAGCTTTTTCATCTCATTCCAGAGCACGACATTATTATTACTTCTTATGCGCTGCTGCGAATTGATAAACCAGCACTCCAGGAGATACGTTTTTCATATGTCGTGCTGGATGAGGCGCAAAATATCAAGAATCCGACTGCTGCTACAACGAGAGCGGCAAAAGCGCTAAATGCTCGACACCGACTTGCGTTAACAGGAACGCCCACTGAAAACCGTCCCTTAGAATTATGGAGTATCTTTGATTTCCTTATGCCTGGATACTTGGGTTCTGCTGAGTTCTTCCGCAACCACCTCGAAAAGCCCATACTCGAAGGAACTGATGGCGGAGAACGTTCCGCCGAACTCCTGAGCAAAAAGACCTCGCCTTTTATTCTCCGCCGATTGAAGCATCAGGTCGAGAAAGATCTTCCTCCTAAGACCGAAACCGAGCTGCATGTACCAATGACTCCACAGCAAATGGAAATCTATCGACAAATCATCGAAGAAGTTCGACCACAGGTCTTTGAGGCGGTAGAACAGCGCGGAATTAAGGGGGCTGGCGTCTCAATCCTGGCTGCACTCTTACGTCTTCGACAGGTATGTAATCATCCACACAGCATACCAGAACTTCAATCAGTCGATGGCCTCGACTCTGGGAAGTTCGAACTCTTCAAAGAAGTGGTAGCCGAGGCAATTAGCTCAGGAAGAAAAATTCTCATTTTCAGTCAATTCCGAGAAATGCTACGACTCATTCAAGAGTTTCTCGAAGAGCATGAGACCCCGTTTCTCTATCTCGATGGAAGAACGAAGAACCGGCAAGACCTAGTAGATCGTTTCAACGAGGATGAATCGGTTCGTGCATTTGTCATCAGTCTCAAAGCTGGTGGCACTGGACTTAACCTAACAGCGGCAGATACCGTCATTATTTACGATCCATGGTGGAATCCAGCTGTGGAATCACAGGCCGTTGACCGAGCACACCGAATCGGCCAGAAGAAGTCAGTAACCGTCTATCGACTTGTTACAGAAGACTCGATTGAGCAAAAAATCATGCAGCTGAAGCTAAAAAAGAAACGGATCACTGAATCCCTCATCCAGGAAGAAGCCTCTGCCTCCCCTCTTAATCTTACAAAGACGGAGCTCGAGGAGCTCTTTCAACTCCCAGCGATGGATGAGGGATAGCCAGATATCGGTCAATACGTGAGGACTCAACCATTCAGTTTTTCTCAATTCAAAAGCTTTCAGATTTACAAGACCTGGAACAACGGGAGCCAGAGATCTATGCGAAGGTCGCGGAAGCAACGAAGGAAATGCTCCATTGGCTCTCTTGGAAGTTTGATCTGCATGAACCGCTCCAGTGTCCGAGAGAAATCCCGAGGAGCTCAAAAGAACTCGAAACAGGCGTAAAGCCTCACCACTTAGAAGGAACGACCAAGCTCTGCGAAACACTTCTTGTTGAGCATATACAAAAAGCAGAAGCAACATGTCGGAAACAGCACTTCGATCCGGAACTCTGGTCACTCTCTGACTTCGAGGTTCTCGAGGATCGGGTACGTTTTGAACTCCTACACAGTAAGGGAGTTATTGAACGATGGAGGGAAGGTTTAGTCTCTAGTGAAACACTTGCTAGCTCTATGGAATCTCTTCCTCTCGAACGAGAGGACTATTTTCAAGCATCGTGCATACGGCCCCATGAGTTTCCACCACTTGTGAAGAAATACGGCCTTGCCGTTCTAGAATGCAGCCTTCCCAAGGATGATCCGCTCAAAGTGATTCTCACAGAAAAACAAAAGATACTTCGTGAGGGGTTGATGGCACTTTCTGAGCAAGAAAAGCTCCATCCAAAAGTAGTAAAAGCCTCTGACGCAACAACATATTCGTTAGCACGAGAGCTCTATGGCCGTTTTGAATGGGCAGTAAAGGAGCTCTCCCCAGTGCGTCTTGATATGGACGAGATTCAACGCCAGACATATCGCCTCTATATTGAGGAAGGTAAAGATGCAGCGCGAGATCACCTCCTCGCTTGGAAAATTCAGCCTCAGATGACGAATCGGATACTCTCACGAATGGAGAAACGGATTAGAGATTTTCAGGGCTCCAGCTCAAACATCAGCACCTCACAACTAGAAGAACGTTTCGCAGAAGTCATGGACTCGCTCGATATCGGGTATCGGCGGCAAGTCCCTTATACAGAGTTTACAAAAACTGATCGGCGCCTCCGGAGTGATTTTCTACTCGAAGTTGTAGCAGCAACTCCAGAGGAAGCTGGTCAGGAGTCAACCAAATCTCAAAACCGTCTTCTCTGTATTGAGATCACCTCGATTATGGATGAGCACATTCATGATGGGCCATATTTTGAAAGACTTGCACATAAAAAGAAGCTCGTTCAGGACGCAGGCCACCTGTATATGGAATTTACTGAACTTGATGACTGGAAGAGCTTTCTTGAAGCCATCGCTCCTAAAACACAGAAACCGGACTGCGTGCAACACCTCATCGACGAAGATCGCCGTGAAAATGAGAGGCTCGAACAAATTCTACAAACACTATCTCTTCATGAGCAGTCTACCCAGGGCCCTCACAACACTGATCGGCAATCATCACTCCGAAGATTACATTTCCTCGATAACCCTTATGCCATCAGCGCAATTCGACGGCGAGAATCAAGATAAGGGAAAGAATGGCACCGCGCAGAAACTAAGCCCTCTTCGTTAGAAAAGTTCAGTATCTTCAGTTATCTGAGAGACATCCTCAGCTGGAACAAGCTTTCCACCTATAAGGTAGTATGTATTCCCATCCATCATCAGAGTCCCGTGGCGCTTCACATCTTCCACTTTTCGATTCTGAGTACCAGGCAGTTTCATCGGTTTTGGAGTCTGAGTTACTTCGTCTCCATCTCCACGTAATGAGAGACGGATTTCACCGCGATTCTGGCAAAGCTGAACCCTCTTGGCATCTTCCACCGGCAGTAAGAGTGTTACCGTACTGAGCGCTGTTCCGGCATTCTTGTCAGAGGGCTCAGTCTCATCATTAGTAGCTAAAACGAGAACGTTCTGAACGAGGGTAATCACCACAGGCTCTTTATTCAGATGAGTTATCCAGTTCACATCAACCTTTGAGCCAGGGCCGACAAACAGACCACCACGAATGGAATCAGTAGGGATTGTTATAGCTCGAAATCCTACAGGGATTTGAGCAGTTACTTCATTGACAGCCTGATTCTCCGAGATGTGCCCCCTAGTGAGCGGTAGACCAGGCAATAAGAGCCCACGGGCATAGCGAGACTCTATCTTTGTGATATCCTCTAGTGCTCCTTCGGGAACTCCCACCTGTGGACGAGACTCTTTTCGGAACATCCACGGTTCGAGTGCTGTTCCCGCCTTAATCTCTTGGATCGGCACGAGCACCCGAACCATCTTTACAGCAGAAACGGGCTCGACCAGCTCCACTTGAGGGGAATCTGTTACTCTCGAAGAAGATGCTGGCTCGATGAGAGCATAATAAGCGAAGAGTCCAGAGACACAGAAAAAGAACACTGCACAGAACAAGACGAGAATTCTCGGGGTTCTTTGGGTTCTATAATTATAGGGACCACCGAAATAAGCGCCCATAAAAACACTCCTTATAAGCGCCCATAAAAACACTCCTTCTCCCCCCACTGTGAGGTTTCGTGGACCTCTTCCTTGATAAGGCAAATGAGACCGAATTGAATCAACAGGAAAAATTCCGTATAGACATTCCCATAAAGCCAAACAAGGCAGAGCGCCCGCTGCCCTCTCTCCCATTATAAAACAGCGTATTGCAATGAGCAACCAGCTCCCTTTTAAGAATAGCCACCAAGCAGCTCATCTGATACACGTAATTTATGGGAAAAACATAATTTTTTCCAAACGATGGCTAAAAATACCGCATCTTATGTTCTGAAGTAGATTCAGTTCGAAGCGACGAGTTAACGTTTCTCTGATGGTTATGGTCACGAGTGCTCAACACGTAACCCTTTATCATCAATAAAAATTGAGTTTGATATCTCGTCGCTTATGAAAAAGTCTTTTAGCTAACTGTCTATAGTCTCAAGACAACTTGGTGGACACAGGATGTCCTCAAGGTTTATAAAACGAGAAGAGACTGTTACGGGGATAATATGATGGGAAACAATAAATATTGCCTTACG
>JBMTVV010000046.1:0-9297 GCA_049451755.1 Bdellovibrionota bacterium | reverse complement strand
ACGTCTCAACACTATCGTGAGCACTTGTCCGTGTCGGGCAGCCGATACCGCATCTTCCACGTCATCAACTGTCCGCATACGTTGTCCATTGATGGACATAACAATGTCTGCACGTTCAAAATCACGAATGATACCACCACGAAATACTTCACCTACCAAACGCTCTAATGGCTCTATCCCGGCATCGGCAGCAGGGCCACCCGGAAGGATCCGACGCACCATTGGACCTTGATTTGTATCAACCAATAGCCAACCGACTCGAGGGCGTAACACTTTACCAGTGGCTATAAGTTCTGAAAGAATCGCTTGGACTCTGTGAATAGGTACTGCGAAGCTAATACCGGCGGAATCACCAGACTGACTCAATATCGCCGCATTAATTCCTATTAACTCACCCTTAGAATTTAGGAGGGGGCCTCCAGAGCTACCCGGATTAAGATCTGCATCCGTTTGGATGAGATCTTTCATAAGTACATTCTTCGGATTCCTCACCGTACGATGCAGACTTGAAATAATCCCACTCGTGAACGTCCGAGCGAGTCCGTGCGGGTTACCAATCGCAAATACCCACTGCCCCACCTGTAAAGCACGAGAATCACCAAAGGCAACTGACTTCAGTCCTTTTGGAGGGGCAATGAGCTGTAGCGCTGCGACGTCAGACTCCGAGTCATGCCCCAGCAATCGGGCTCGATAGCTCTTGCCATCAGCCAGAAAAATATCGATGGCATCTGCATCGCTGATCACATGGAGGCTGGTCAGAATAATTCCTTCCCGTGCATCCACAATTACTCCACTACCAGCGCCATTCAGCGACCTTCCACCCTCTCCGCGCACTGCAGGAGTAGGATCGAGAGTATCGTGACTGAGTGATTGCGTGCTGATAAAAACGACGGCCTCGTTTGTCTTTCGATATATTTCCACCACCTCTTTTTCAAATGTGAGAAGAGGATTACAGAAAGCTACTGAAGGCAGCCAGCACCAGAAAAAAGAGAGGCGCACAACGCGACGGAGGCAAACTGGGACTATGGCCATATATGTTTGGCGAAGCAGAGAGACTTCAGAGCGGGTGTAAAGCTTACTACATATCTCAGTGATGGCAGATGTATGGGGGAGTACTGTCCTCTTTGCTCTGACATACCATAGAAAAACTGCTCTCATTCTCATGGCACCTACTGTAACTCGAAGATCCTTAAGAGCCAACTACACCACGACCGACAATACGATCTACCTTCGTAACCCCGCCAACTTGCTCAATAGCTCTGATCAGCTTTTCAAGTTGTCGCGCATCTTCAATGGTAATTTCGAAGTGGTGACGGGCTTTCCCCCGTTCGTTGGTATTGACCTGCGCACTATTGATATTAGCTCCATTCTCGGTAATTGCCTGAGATACTTTACTGAGTAGTCCGATAGTATCCTGAGAGTGCACCGTTAACTTCACTCGACGTGGCGCTTTGGCATCCCCATGCCAAGCCACATCAATTTGACGAAGAGGATCACTACGAAGTACCTGAGAGCAATCCGCACGATGGATAGTCACCCCGCGCCCACGCGTGATAAAACCGGCGATTCGGTCTCCGGGGAGCGGTTCGCAACACTTTGCATAGCGAATCATGATATCCTCTAGGCCACTCACCTTCACTCCGACCTTGCGACGCGAAGCTCTGGCAGCCCTTTGAAAAATTCGCTCAAGAGCAGATGCCTCCTCAACGGGCTTCTCCTCCTCTGTACCGTAGTCAGGTAGAAGCTTAGCAAGTATCTTTGCGACACTCACCTTTCCATACCCTATCTGAGCATACAGATCAGATGAGCTCTTTAACCCCATGGATTGAGCAATCGGCTCAAGTTGTTTTGACTTCTCGATCTTCTTTAAGCTGAGTTTTACTTTTCGGAGCTCTCTCGTCAGCAATTCAATCCCAAAGGCCATCGAACGAGCCTGTTCCTCAGTTTTTAAGAATGCACGTATTCGCTGCTTTGCCTTCGAAGACTTTACGAATGATAACCAATCACGACTCGGTTTTTGGCTCTTTGATGTGAGCACTTCAACCGTATCACCATTCTCAAGAGAGTGATCAATACCGACCAGCGTTCCATTCACCTTCGCTCCGATAGTTTTCTGTCCAACATCGGTGTGAATTGCATAGGCGAAATCAATTGGTGTCGAGCCGTATGACAATCGTACGAGATCTCCCTTCGGGGTAAAAACGAAAACATCCTCAGGGAAAAGCTCTCCCTTTACGGTTTGAATAAACTCATCTGGATTTTTCAAATACTGCTGCTCTTCCACGAGAGCACTCACCCAGTGGAGATCAAAATCAGTCTCAGCAGAGGATTTTGCACGACCATGCTCTTTATAACGCCAATGAGCAGCGATACCCTCTTCAGCGATACGATGCATTTCTGGGGTTCGAATCTGACACTCAATCCGACTCCCTTCCGGTCCTATCACTGTTGTATGTAGCGACTGATACATGTTCGGCTTCGGCATTGCGATGTAATCTTTAAAACGCCCTGGAACGGGCTTCCAAGCCGCATGAATCACTCCAAGGGTTTCGTAACAAGCTCGTACCGTCGGCACAATTACTCGAAAACCATGAAGATCATGCACCTCATCAAAAGAGAGGTTACTCCGCTCCATCTTCTCCCAGATGGAATTAAAGTGTTTTGAACGACCAGTAACTGAAGCTGAGATTCCAGCGCCTTCAAGGTGAGCAGAGAGTTCCTGAACAGTATCCCGAACGTACTCGTCTCGCTCAGCCTTCGTTCGAGCCAGATTTTCCTTAATCATCGTGTAGATCTCTGGCCGAAGGTTCAATAGACAAAGATCTTCAAGTTCCGACTTAATCCAATGAATACCTAGGCGATGAGCAAGGGGCGCATAAATCTCTCGTGTCTCTAGAGCGATTCTCCTTTGCTTCTGTTCCGGCAAAAAGCGTAGCGTCCGCATATTGTGCAGACGGACACATAATTTAACGAGCACGACTCGAATATCTTTCGCCATAGCGAGGAGCATCTTTCTGAAACCCTCGGCTTGCTTTTCCTCTTGAGACTCAAAATGAACCCGAGTAAGCTTCGTGACACCTTCAACAATCTGGGCGATATCTTCTCCGAAAAGGTCCTCAAGCACTTCCTGCGTAACATCATCACAGTCCTCAATAGTGTCATGAAGCAGTGCCGCAGCAACTGAAGCCACATCAAGCCGCAACTTGCACACCAGCAAGGCGGTTTCCACCAGATGATTCACATATGGTTCCCCAGAAGCACGTTTTTGCTCTGAGTGGTGCTGTAGAATAAAACGGTAGGCTTTCTCGATGAGTTCGAGGTCTGGAGCAGGATGATACTCACTAAGCTCTGAAGTAATACGTTTTAAATGATCGTCGCCCATAGTTAACCCACTTAGTATACCCTAGTAAGAAACTCCTGAGAATTGATAAAGACCTTAGGGGAAGGAAATACGGCAACAAGGCTAACATCCAAGACCCAGAGCAGGTTCACTCACGCTTCAGAATACTGAATATGACAGATAAACCCCGTACCCTCTCTCGTCTCTGCTCAATGCAAGTCAAAGGGTGCCAGCGCGGTAGCGATAGCACACGAAAGCAATAGAAAGAATCGGGCTCGGTCGCAGGGACTGGCTTGTCATGATAGTCACCGAGATGAGTGCTAACAGCGCCATAAGCTACCGCCCCGGCACCTATTCCCCCGGTAATAACTCGTGATAAGGCGATGTGAGCTATTTTTGATCTTCTTAGAAGCTATTTTCTGCCTGAGAATTCTCCGACTCCCCCTCCGCTTCAGAGACCTCCTCGGTGGCAGCATCTGCGCCTTCAGTCATGGACTCATCACTTTGAGCTTCTGCAGCGGATGCATCACTCTCGGTCCTATCAACAACTGATTCCGTGTCTTGAACGTCTGATCTAACAGGCGCTGTGATGAATATATTTTCCGCCGCTATACTGTCTTGCTCTGCTGCGAGGGCTAACTCCGCCTGTCTTCTCTGCTCTTCTTCAGCACGTTCGCGAGCGAGGTCTTCATCTGTCTTAAAGCTGACGAGCCCGGCTGCAATCTCTCGGAGCGAGTTAACGACTGCCTTGTTTCCCTTACGTCCGTCCACAAGGAGCTTTGCTCCGGTAAGAAGCTGCTTCGTCCTCTTTGACGCTAGCTGTACAAGTGAAAAGCGGTTCTGTTCTCTTTCAAGACAATCTTCAACGGTAATGCGAGCCATATTTTTCTCTCGTTAAGGGGCTACTTCGACTTAGCTCAACTAAAGAGCCTCGGTCACCTACGACCTAAACCCCATAATTCACAGGAAAATTAGAAACTTGTCAACTGACCGGTCATTATTATTGACTTTATGGCACTCCAAGCCCCCTTCTATTCCCTCTCTTTCGACCTCTTTGGCTGAATTACAGCCGCATTGCTCCCTTTCAAGAATGCGATATTACCGTTTCGTGAAACAACAACAAGCCACTCACCGATCCGCTTCAGAACATGCACCTGACTACCCGCCGTGAGATACTCAATAACATCAGCATTTTCTGATGGCTCCTTACGCACAGAGGCATTCTCAAGTACTCGATACGCAATAGTCGTCTGCGGTGAGCGTGTCTCTGCCTGCGGAACCACCGCCTTCTTCTTACCTATCAGATCTGACCCGATGCCACGCACAAACTCATCTGACAATATCAGCCGCTGCTGCTTCTCACGTATTTCCTCCATCAGCCCCTCGGGTTCCAAGGGTCCGGTCATATCAATGGTATCGCTCCCAGCAGCGAGTCTCTTCTTTCCATCACTGATAATTTCACCCTGCTCGCCGGTCGGCGTTATCGAGACATCGCGAGTCTCAGCCGTTGAGCGCTGCTCAGCATCGAGTAACATCCCTTTGAAAATGCGAGGGATCACTTCCTCTTCTGCTGGCAAAGCAAGTTGCGGTTGGGAGACGGGAAACTCCGGTGTAAAAGCAATCGGTGCGTCTTCCAACCGAGAATCACCCTGAAAAACCGTTTCCTTAATAAAGAAAAAGAGACCTATCAGGGCACCTGCAAATGCAGCCCCCTCAAGAAAGAACAGTAATATTCGTCGGGCACCATCTCCTCTGCCCCGCTGCGCTAAAGGCTCTCCGAGATTGGTCTCTAGCCCTTCACTCGCTTGATGAAAGATTTCTGTAGACGCCATGTTGTCGTACGGTCTCTTCCTCGGTCTCTCTTTATCGCCCACAGCATATTGCTTCGCCCCAAAACGTTCTTCTCCGAGTTCTTGAAGCTCGTCTAGGATATTTTTTTCTAGGGGCGTACGTTCATATTCCGGCTTATTTTGTAGCATCTCCACGACGGAATGCTCTTCACTCACAAACGCATATTGTTCGCCAAATAACTTTCGGATTGAACATAAGAGAGGATACACTTGTACTAGGTTTACTTCCTCTTGTAGCGCCGATTTCACAAATTCATGCGTTAAGTCCCGAACTCCGAACTCGTACGGGTTATCGGGAGTTGGACTATTTTCTAGCCCGGCTTCAAGGTGCCCTTCGAGAAGGTGCTGAAGCGGCGCAATGAGGATAGCAACTGGAAATTCCTTTAAGTGATATTGACTGCAAATCCACCAATATCTCGCTTCATGAGCGGCAATGCCGGATGGACGGGAACTCAGGGCATTAATCTCCTCCCACTGCTGCTCACGAGCGAGTTCAAGACACCGTTGCCAGAAATCTGACTGATGAATCTTGTGAACGGCTTCCGTCGATTTAGTTTCACTAGCAGAAATTTCTGTAGATTGACTTTTCTGCTCACACTCCACGTCACTATCTTTGCAGGTTACTTCCTGAGAATCAGCTTTTATATCTGAGTAGGGATACGGAACAGAGCACGACAAGTCTTCGGTACTTGCATTTTGAGATTTTTCAGCTACAGGGCTACCACCACTTTGAAGCAGTTCTTCAAGCGAATGTTCCTGAACAGTCTTGTCTGGGTAGTTTCGTTTCGTTGATGATGAACCAAATAGTAGCTCAAGGACCTCATCCCTTAGCGGTTCCTGTCTCGGGGTTCCGAGCTGGCTTGACTCCTTCTTGTTATCTTCCTGTACCAAGTCTTCTTCCTGAACCAATCTCTTCAGCTACCACATGGGCTCTACCCCTCACCCCTATGTTAGCATTCATTGAGAAAAATACTGTACGATCCTACCTCAAGCCCTTTTTCCACTCTGCAGAGTCAAACCGTCATTTCATGAATAGGTATAAAGAGTTATGCTTGCGGTGAACTAACTCGTAGCTACACTCTGATCATTAATCGGATATTGTGCGCATGAGGTAGAGTGTGCCCCTATCTTACTAATTATTTCAAATGCTTATGAGAAGCTTTGTGGTGCTACTGCCAATAATCGTATACACGGCACTTGTGTGTGGATGCGCAACGTCATCAATAGTCTCAATACCACTGCCTGAGAAGCTGAAGACCTTAAAAGCCAGTGAGTTTGCCCCCACAGTCTCTCCTCGAATCTCCATTAGCACCGACATACCAGAGTCTTTAGGGCCCCAGTTTTTCCTCATGTTTTTTCCGCTCGGAAAGACTATGACTGGCGATATCGAAGCACTCACCTTTGATACCGTCGTGAAGGAGCTGCTCTACTCTGGCTATAATCTACAGCTGATACCCAATAGCTATACATCCACCCAACTTATCGTTGAGGTAAAAGAAGCACGAATGGTCACCTACGATCTTATTTTTACTCGGCTTGTTCACTCTGAGGTCGCACTCGAGATTACATGGCAGGTAGTAGTCCCTGGGGGTACCGCATACATCTCACCCCCTCTACTAGTACGGGAGAAGAGACGAAGTTACCTTTCCCTGCCCTTCTCCCGTCGAATGAGTAAAGAACTACAAAAAACCATCTCTCAGGCGCTGAAAAGAGGTTTATCTCAGCCCCAGTTGACTACAAGCCACAGTTTTACCAGAAACCCCTGAATGCTCTGACAAATTTGCGTTGTCACCTTGAACTTCCACCATGGTACACCATAAACTCGACAGCATGCAGTTTATTCGTAATGCGATTCGTCCGCTCCTTATCTGGTACTTCCAGTTTGTACCGGTTCCTCCATCATTCACAAAGCTCATCAAAGGACGGAGCGTGCCGGCTATTATCAGCCAAAGTAACTCTTTGCTCATTGACGCATTACTGAACTCATTCGCTCGCCGCTCCGGATGCTATTTAGAGCCGATTGCCAACGCGCAAGGAACACGAAGCGGTAGCTCGGATACCGTTTACTGGTTAAACTTTCAAAACCCGGAAGAGCTTAACGTACTCCGAGAGCTACAGCACCCAGATTCCTTCTCTACGATGAACATGTTTCGTGGCAAGGGTCCTGTCTGGAGCCATCCCTCTTACTCCTTGAAGCTGATGGACTACATTGGCTTACTTCTTAGTCCACTCACTCCGTCACGTTTCCTCATCATCATTTTTGGTGAACCCATCATGATGGAACGGCGAGAATCCACGTCCGTTCACCGACTGACTCGTCAGTGCAAGTTAGACTTTTACAGTAACCTCAAGCTTGTTCGTGGAACTCCGTTTCAGAGGTTTTCCGTACAAGAACGGATCGTTCTTGGCGGACAGGACTATGAGCGAGCTTTGCGTAAGTTAAGTAAGGGCTCGGGGGTCTCTGAAAAGAAACTCCACCTCGAGGCAAAAAAGGCATTTCGTCTCATTGCAGCAAGACCTCGCGGATGGCTTTACCAACCAGCAACTATATGCGCGCGATTCCTTCTTGGTAGGTTATTTACGGATATACAAGTTCGAGGACTTCAGCAGTTTGCACAGGCCTTGAAGAAAGACACCGTTGTCCTAGTACCTATGCACCGAAGCCACCTCGATGAGATTATTATTGGGCAGGTGCTCTATAAGGCGAATCTGAATCCTCCTCTTATTGCTGCTGGTGAAAATCTTAGCTTCTGGCCTCTCGGTTGGATCATCCGCTCACTAGGTGGTTACTTTGTCAAAAGAAATGCGAAACAGGATCGTATTCACGGACTCGTGCTAAAACGGTACGTCAGCTACCTCGTAAAGCGAGGTCATCTCCAGGAATTTTTCATAGAGGGCGGCAGAAGTCGAAGTGGTAGAATGCGCCATCCGAAACTAGGATTGCTAAAAACGATAACCAACTCATACATGAAAAAGGTTCGCCGGGATGTTCTATTTGTCCCAGTCTCTATCTCCTACGAGCACGTGGTAGAAGACACGGAGTATGCGCGTGAGAACACTGGTTCTGGAAAAACTGAGGAGAACTTAATTTCACTATTCCGGGCCCGTGATGTGCTACGTCAAAAATTCAAGGAAGTGATTGTACACTTCGGTGAAGGAATCCGATTTTCGCAGTACAGAGACAGTTACAAGTCTCAGGCGGGTAGCGGCAACCTTATTGAGGATCTTGCCCTTGATATCACCCGAAAAATAGAGGGGCAGACGAGTATAGGACTCAGGAGTCTGACATACCTATCTTTGTTTTTATCTCCGACATACGGCCTCACTCGGAAAGAGCTCGAGCGTAGCCTTAGACGATTAACAGAGGCTGCCGAGTGGTACCGAACTGCTGAGGGCAATGATACCTTTGCCTTACCGACTCCTGCCTTACAGCGATTTCTTGATAACACAAATGAAGAGAATCATGACTTTTCAACGGTTGGTGTAACCACCAAGAGGAACTACTTGGGCAACGATCTCATCTATGTTCCTGGAAACCTACGATACACCGCGGACTTTTATCGGAACTCAGTCGCTCACGTCTACCTCATGCTTGGCCTACTATCGATACTCGATGCCCTCGATCGACCACTGACTCCAGCAGAGGCGCGCCCTTTCTATGAGGTGATTCGCCACGAGTTACTACTACCGAATTGGACCATATTTCAGTCGAAACTCGCTCGATATTCAGAGGTACTTCTCCATGAGGGAATTCTCCGAGAGGATGAGACAAACGGCCTATTATCTTTTTCTGAGAAAGGAGCACAGTACCGGCTTCCAGGTATGTTAATCGGGCACCTAGAGTGTCTGGTATGGATCTATTCTCTGTTTGAAACTGAGGGGTACGCGGAGCGACCACATCCCTATGTTCAGAATACCACTCGTCGAGTGTATGACTACAATGGCTTCATTCGCTCGGCACAGAATCAGATGCAAATTGCAAAGTACGAATCTCTCTTGAATAGAACTGAAATCTCTTCGATATCTTCGATCACGAGCGCCCTAGAGGGCTTAGCAGCAAGAGGAATCATTTCCTTTCAGGAGCAGTACGGGAAGCGCTCGGGAATC
>JBMTVV010000045.1:0-9420 GCA_049451755.1 Bdellovibrionota bacterium | reverse complement strand
TAGTATGCGCCCTTTTAGTATGCGTACGAGTCTTGTGAGCGTTGGCGCTTCAACTCTTCGATTTCTCGTTGCTGCTGTCGTAGCTGCTCTTCCTGCCGACGGAGCCGTTCTTCGCGATCCATATCTGCTGCTTCACTCTTATCGACTTCATTTCCAACGACACCACCTGCAAGCGCACCAAGACCACCGCCAATTGCAGTCCCAACACCCGCGTTACCAGTCGCAGCCCCAATAATAGCCCCAAGCCCCGCGCCGGCAGCGGCTCCTCCGACAACGCCCTTCTCACGATTTGAGAATGCCTGTCCACTACATCCGATAAGCATCACCATACAAATACTGGCAGCAATAATCTTTTTCATAACCACTCTCCTCTCATTGAAATTCGGAGAAAACACCCGAATGTTTCCTCTACTGAACAGTATAATCAAACACAAGATATATAACAAAGGGGGGCAACGCGTTCCTAGTCTGAAAGCTCCGCTCGCTGCCGTAGATACTCATGTAAAGACCCAGTGCGTCCCCCAACCACACTCGTACTGAACGAATCAACAAGACGAGAAGCTTCCTCATGCTCGCCAAGGCCTAAGAGCGCCGCTGCGAGGAGTTCGCGCTCAACCTCACTTCCATTCGAGTCCTGGCAGTGGACCGTTAGCAACTCTCGCACCTTCCCAAACTCGCCTAAGCGGAGGTAGAGAGCCGATAAGACCTCCCGAGCCAGACGCTTCTCTCGCTCGGTTTTCTCAAGGAGTAATGCAACCTGACAAGCATCGTAACATCCACGAAAATCGCGCAGTAAGAGCCTCAGATTGGCTACTCGTAGGATGCCTTGTAACCAGTAAGGAACCAGCCGCACCTCGCGCTCTAGCCATGCAAGCTCTTGAACTAACTCCCTGTCGAGATCCAATTCCTCCCCAGTCCAAAGAGCCGGTTCGTCCTTCCCGCTCTGCTGCGAAGTCATCAACAGTTTCATGATCTTGTAACGGAGACCACAGAGGTAGAGACGAAAGATTCTATACATGCTCTTTAGTACGGTGATTCAAAAAAGCCTTGCACCTTCGGGTAACCTTATTCCCTACACTTACTCGTAGAGCCGCCACCCCTCCACAGCCCCCTTCAACTGGGAAACCATGATAACGCTGACTAATTGAGTCAGATGAGAAGAGAAAAGGGAAACAGAACGGTGCAAAAAATTTCAGTGATGCTCCCCATGCGACGCATCATCATGCGTATTAAGCCCTTCATGCTTATTAAGCCCTTCATGCTTATTAAGAGAGTGTGCCTCCAAGACAGCCCCTACCACCTGTCGCTCATCACTCGCTCCAGCTGATACGTCAGACTGCGCGGTTCGTAGGGTGCGAAGAGTATTTCCCAGGCGAACCTCTTTATCAGAGGTCGTCAGATAGTTATCTACCTGGTATAAGAAAATGGTGAGCGCTACGGCAACCGAACCAGCGATGAGAAGCCAGCGAAAACTATTTTGGGTCACCTGTGAGTCTTTATTCATACTATCGTTCCGTATAGTTAGGGTGTGCGATCAACGCTCATAAGAGTAAGACAATCTGATAAGATGTGTAAACTCCCTCCGTAATATGTAGCAAAATAAAGCTCTCTCACCAGCCAGAGTGCCATTTCCCCGCTATCAGCGGCCATTGATTGCCACGAACCTCGCCCATTTCTTAGGAGAGCGAATGTGGTATCCTCTCCCCCACTACGAGGTCTATCGCAATAATGTAAGGAGCGCGAATACCCATGATGCTTTCTGATACCGATCTTCGAAAAGTGCTCAAAAACGGAGAGCTAAAAATCACTCCCTTTGGTGAGGAGATGGTTCGGGCTGCCGGAATAACCCTTCACCTCGGAAAAGATATTCTCATACCAGAGACTGGGACGGTCGTTGACGTGAAGAGCGGGGCAGCACCGAAGCACCGCACTGTTGAGATCACTCTTGATTCTCCATACCTCTTACACCCCGGTGAGTTCGTCTTGGGCGCAACCTTTGAGCGGGTCAGTGTCGGCGCGTCACTTGGCTTTTTCATCGAGGGAAGGAGCACCTTAGCTCGGGTGGGGCTCACTATCGTTCAGACAGCAATGCTTGTGTACCCAGGGCATACCGATAGAGCTGTCACACTTGAGCTGGCAAACCACGGACCAAATCCAATTCTTCTCTACCCAGAGATGAAAATTGCTCGCGCAGCAGTTTTTCGTTTAGAGAGCGAAGCTTCAGAACTGTATGATGCAGAAGGTAAGTATCGCGAGCAGGATTCAGCAGGACCTCCTATTTTTCGAAATGAGTTCCGCAAAGGAGCCCTAAGAGACACCTAATTGTATTCCTGCTTCCTGCGTTAAAAGCGTCGTCTTCATAATCTGCTTTTCAGGAATGCAGGCTGATCACTACTCTTCCGTAGCTGACTGGAATAGAGGCTCTTGTTGAGATCCCTGAGGCTGATGTGGGGTTCCAAGTGGGTACTGACCGCTAAAACAGGCGTTACACATTGTGCCCATCTCAGCTCCAACCGCACGATAGAGCCCCTCAAGGGTTAAGTACCCGAGCGAATCCACCTTCAGATACTCTCGAATATCTTCAACGCTCATTCGCGACGCGATTAAGTGCTCTTTCTCTGGAGTATCAATCCCGTAATAACACGGGTCTGTCGTAGGAGGTGCTGATATACGGAGGTGAATCTCTTTTGCACCCGCTCGACGGAGCATATCAATAAGCTTTTTGCTCGTTGTGCCTCGAACAATAGAATCATCAACGACTACAATTCGCTTTCCCTTAAAGACTTCTCCATTGGCATTCAGTTTTATTTTCACCCCAAAGTCTCGAATCGACTGCTTGGGCTCGATGAATGTCCTTCCTACATAGTGATTGCGAATGAGTCCGAGCTCTAACGGTATACCTGCTTCCTGAGCATAACCAATCGCTGCAGTCATCCCAGAGTCAGGAACCGGTACGACCATATCTGCTTCCACTTTATGCTCTCGAGCGAGCTCTACCCCCATCTGCTTTCGAATCGGGTAGACTCCTCTTTCAAACACGCGCGAATCAGGCCGAGCGAAGTATACGTATTCAAAAATACATGGAGCTGGAAGAGACTTCTTTAACGGATAAAAAGACTTCTCTTCGTCCTGGTGAAGAATAAGAACTTCTCCTGGCTCGATATCTCGCACATACTCAGCACCAATGAGATCAAACGCGCACGTCTCAGAAGCAAAGACGTATGCCTCATCGAGTTTTCCCATCGCCAGCGGACGAAGCCCCGCTGGATCTCGAACAACGATAAGCCGATCCTGAAAAGCAATGAGCAATGAATAGGCACCTTCGATCTGATCCAGCGCACGAATCACTGCCTCCTCAAGAGAGATATTCCGTGGTGCACGAGCCATGAGGTGTAAAATCACCTCCGTATCCGATGAAGTGCCGAAGATAGCACCATCTCGAATCAAGTCTCGCTTCAATTTGTCAGCATTGATGAGATTCCCATTGTGCGCGATAGCTACCTTACCGAGACTCACATGTGCAAACAGTGGCTGGACATTCGCTAGTCGATTGCCACCAGCGGTGGTGTAACGCACATGACCGATTGCTCGCTCTCCCGGCAATTTGGAGAAATCAAAGCGCTTAAAGACATCCGAAACAAGCGATGTTCCTTTATGGATATGGAATCCATTTCCGGTAGCAGATACGGAGCTCGGCGATTCTTCTGAATCGATCGATACGATTCCTACCCCTTCCTGTCCACGGTGTTGTTGTGCATACAGACCAAGGTAGACAAGGTTCGCTGCCTCTTCATGACCCCAGACACCCATAAGTCCACACTCTTCTCGGAACTTATCAGGCTCAAAAGTATCCGCACTGGAGTCGGCTTGAGGAGCATCATTGAGTATTGGAAATGCCTTCGTCACAGTCACGTCTATCACTCCCCCGTGTTTTTTAACGGAATAGTTCACTTAGCGTAGCCCTCGAACCCTCGTATGCATCATGCGTTGAGATATGCAGTCGCCCACCAATGGAGACTGTTGGGTCCTCAGCCACGATTCCAGTACCAAGAATCTCCACTGCAGCTGAGGCAAGTTTTGATTCAACCGCTGTACGGTGCTCCTCCGAGACACTCACAATGTACCGAGGACCACCCTCACCAAAAAGTTGAAGGTCATCACGTGTGTCTCTTGCAACATGATCAAGAGCGATACCAACTGGCCCACGACCACCCGCATGATCCACTTGTGGGTAACACGCCTCAACCAATGCCACTGCTAGTCCACCTGAACCAACATCATGACAGGAGAGAATGAGCTGTTCGCGTACAAGTTCGCGGATCACGGAAGCCACTAATAGCTCTCGTTTGTAATCGATAATGGGAAGCGATCCTCTCTCTACCTCAAATATCTGAGCGAGGTACTCACTTCCACCCAGCGACATCCCGCTATCGTCACCGATGTAGAAAACAACATCGCCAGGAGAGCGGAATGCTGTTCCAACTGCATGTCGGAAGTTATCAATCTTTCCAACCATAGCAATCGTTGGTGTTGGTAAAATAGGACTTCCTTGCGTCTCGTTGTAAAGGCTCACGTTTCCGCTCACGACAGGAACCCCAAGCGCTCTTGCAGCATCTCCGATACCTCTAATTCCTTGGGCAATCTGCCACATCCCCTCTGGCTTCTCAGGAGAACCAAAATTTAAACAATCAGAGATTCCAAGTGGCACACATCCAGAAGCAGTAATATTCCGAAAGGCTTCCACTACTGTATATGCAGCTCCAATGAACGGATCAATCTCACAGTAGCGCGAATTACAATCGAGTGTTGCAGAAACTCCAACATCGTACGACTTCTCCTCGACCTTCACCCGAATAACACCGCTATCACCGCCTGGCCCAAGACGAGTATTTCCGCGCACCGTTGAGTCATACTGCTCAAACAATGGTGCTCGTGAACAGAGATTCGGTGATGTGAGTAACTGTAAAAGACACGCACCTAAGTCATCTGGCTGCTCAAGCGAGAACACATCAAACGCCAAGCGTTCTTTGTAGGAACTCGGCTCTTGCTCCGGCCACCGATACTGTGGCACCGAGCTCGTGAGCACCGTTGCCGCTAAAGCTGACACACACTCGCCATTCCAATAAAGCTCTACCTCTTTTTGATCCGTCACCTCACCGATTTGCACTGCGTCAAGTCCCCACCGTGAAAAGACCTCCCGCACCTGTTCTTCTCCACCCTGCTCAACAACGAGCAACATCCGCTCTTGTGATTCGGAGAGCATGATCTCATACGGGTTCATCCCCTCTTCTCGCATCGGGACACGATCAAGGTGCAAACGCACACCACTACCAGCGCGCTCTGCCATCTCGTACGAAGAACTCGTCATTCCTGCTGCACCCATATCCTGAATACCGACGACCTTGCCCGTCTTCATCACTTCCAGACACGCCTCAAGAAGGAGCTTCTCTTGTAAGGGATCTCCCACCTGCACGGTTGGTCGCTTCTCTGCAGAGGACTCATCAAACTCTTCAGAGGCCATCGTGGCACCGTGAATACCGTCCCGACCAGTTTTAGAACCAACGTAAAAAACGGGATTTCCCACCCCAGAAGCTGTCCCGAGAAAGATTTGATCTTCCTCAACAACACCGAGTGCAAACGCATTCACGAGGCAGTTCTTCGTGTACTTATCGTGAAAGAAGAGTTCTCCACCGATATTCGGAATCCCCATGCAATTTCCGTACGTACCAATTCCTCGAACGACATTCTTTAAGAGATAGCGAGAGTACCGATCAGATGGCTTCCCGAAACGGAGACTATCGAGTACAGCTAAGGGACGAGCTCCCATGGTAAACACATCTCGGAGAATTCCTCCGACTCCCGTAGCCGCACCTTGAAAAGGCTCGATAAACGATGGGTGATTGTGACTTTCGACTTTAAAAGCAATCCCAAGCCCCTCGGCTATACGAACGATACCGGCATTCTCACCGGGACCTTGAATAACATGCTCTCCCTCCGTTGGGAGGTTCTTTAGGTGGGCCTTCGTACTCTTGTATGAGCAATGCTCCGAGTAGAGTGCAGAACAGATTCCTACTTCTAAAACATTCAATGGACGCCCCAACACCTTAAGCAACCCCTCGAACTCATGCGACTTCAGTCCATGCTGAATCGCATCATCGAGTGATGCCTCCTGCAGCCACCACGGCTTCGGCGTATTTTTGGGAGTAGCAACGGCTTCGGTAAATTCTGGAATTTCGCTCATAGAACTCAGTATAATGCACCGTTTCGAAAGGTCATTCTAGTATTCTCTCTAAAAATCTGCGCTTTTCTGAGCCACATGACCACCTCTAAACTATCGAAAGACTTCCAGAAAGTCAGGTACTCGCAACTGCCTTGCCACCAAAGTCAGTAATGACAGACTTGGACTCATGACCACCCTTCGAGATTAACAAACACAATTTGACCCTTTTCGTGCTATCATAGAGGAAAGGTGTCTATTTGTGTGAGGGAAAGATTTCATGAGAGGCTTTCCCGCAGAGTGTCGGGACAGAGTGTAGGGGTAGTAACTTTCGTGCACCCCAAAACGCTGCATTGGACTGCTGAGAACCAGTCGTAGTTTTATAGAACTTTGTTTCGTTCTACATCAGCAATTCTGACATTCGGAGCTAGCATACAAAACGAAACCGTGAGGATACTCATCAGAGAAATGAGCAGTGAACGAGATAAAAAGTCTTATAAGAGTGATTCACATATGAGTGATTCCTCCAGCTGTGACTCTCTTATCACACCCGCTCCCAGAGAAGAGCAACGGAGCCTTACTGTGGCAGAATGCTCCGAAGAGAGTGCCAAGGTAACAGGAAGAGCAGAGAAGTCGATGAAAGTTCCGATGTTGGTCAGTAAAGAGAGATTCGACACAGCTAGTAACAAGACGAAGCTTATCGACTCTGACACCCCCAAATGTGTTCTACCAGAGCATTACTTCGATGCTCTCGCTCACAGACACTCAACCTCTGCTGAGGGAGAAGATGCTCGGCAATTGCTATCGATAGAGACTTGGGACGGAAGAAAAATCGTTTCATGGGATGCACCCGAGTAACGAACGCAATTCAATAATAGCCCCTAAATATACCAATTCATTGAATATGATTCCTTCGTTACTCTTGTTCCAGTCCTGGTGCTCTACTGACCGTGCAGTGAAAACACTTCGTCACGAGGGGGACTTTGGACAGTGATTTCCTTGGTCATCAATGCTCTAGCCCACTAAGAGTAAGTCCTCCTATAACACCCCATACTATTCCTACCCTCACGTACGTCTCGGAACCAAACACATGGAGGGAAGCAACCTAATCAAACCACGTATCACTCCCCTCATGTCTCTTCCTATAATAAAACCTCGACTCATTTCAGTTTGCTGACAAATCACCGAAACGATAAAATGAGAACAATAAACCACGGTTTTTACATCATAATATCATGTGAAGGTTTACTAGCTCGCCTCGTTTTAACTCGCTGATCCGATTGCGAGTTGGTAACTTCTTTACAGGACGGTTAGCAAAGTGTGCGGTCTTTAGAAATTAGAGTCGCTCGCATTTGGTATATTCACGGGTGTTTGCACTCATGAATACGGGGGAGCTCCGCTATCTGGAACACACCCTCTGCCGTACAAAAAAACAGAAGGGTTACTCACAAACTCTCTCTTTTAGAAGGGCGAACGATGACAGAAGACTTCCAGAAAATAATTAATCAGGACAGAGAGACCCGGACGAAGTCAATGTGGCGCGGGACTATGCTCGAGTATCTTGAGATTATCCGCGAGAATCCAGATATCGCCAAGCTCTCTCACAAGCGTCTCTACGATATGATCATGGTTCAGGGTATTGATGAAATTCGCCTCGAAGACGACCCTAAGCTACAACGATTGTACAAGCGAGAGAAACTCACTGAATACAAATTTTTCAGTGAAGACTTCTACGGAATGCACGATACGATCAGCCAAATTGTTCGTTTCTTTCACTCAGCATCTCTCCAAGGGGAAGAAAGTCGACAGGTGCTGTATCTGGTAGGACCAGTTGGGTCAGGAAAGAGTAGTCTCGTTGAACGGCTCAAGTCCGGACTCGAAATGCTTCCTCCCTTTTATGCGATTGAAGATGATCCGATGTACGGAGAGCCCCTTCATCTCATCCCTCGCCACTTACGCCCAGAGTTCTCGAAAATGTTGGGTGTAAAAATAGAAGGCGACCTCAATCCCATCACCCGTCATCGTCTTATAGAGGAGTTCGGTGGAAAGTGGGAAGAGATGCCAGTACGAACCTACGAATTCAGCATTCGCGCACGTCGTGGTGTTGGTGTAGTTCCTCCGGTGGATCCAAACAACCAAGACACGTCAGTACTTGTTGGTGGAGAAGATATTTCAAAGCTGGACCTCTATTCTGAAGGTGACCCACGAGTTCTCGACCTCTCAGGAGCACTGAACGTAGGGAACAGGGGAATGGTAGAGTTCATTGAGGTATTCAAGAATGAAACCGAATACCTTCACGCGATGATTACTGCCACCCAAGAGAAACATATTCCAGCTCCAGGTCGGCACGGGATGATTTACGTTGATACCACTATTGTGGCTCACTCAAACGAAGCAGAGTGGAAAAAGTTCAAGAGCGATCACACGAACGAAGCGATTCTCGATCGAATCGTTACGGTGAAAGTTCCGTATAATCTGAGGCTCTCTGAAGAGGTGAAGATTTATAAAAAGATGATACGGAAATCGCAGTTTACTGCTGATATTGCGCCACATACGCTTGAAGTTGCTTCAATGTTTTCCATTCTCTCTCGCCTCCAGCCGACGAACAAGTGTGACCTGATCACAAAGCTCAAGCTCTATAATGGAGAAGAGGTTGTTGAGAAAGGGAAGACGAAGAAGATTGATGTCGTAGAGCTACGTGAAGAAGCGAAAGATGAGGGAATGAATGGTATCTCTACTCGCTTCATCATGAAAGCACTCGATAATGCGCTCTCTGATAACGTTCGGGAAAACTGTATTCATCCATTGAATGTTCGAGAAGCGCTCGTTCAGATGGTGAAAGCTGGTGATTTTCCAGATGATACTCGCAAGCAGTACCTTGAGTTCCTACAAGATACGCTCCACAAGGAGTATCTTGAAATCCTCGAGAAAGAGATTACGAAGGCATTCGTATACTCATACCAAGAGCAGGCAGAATCTCTCTTCCAGAACTACCTTGACCACGCTGAGGCGTACGTGAACAAAAAAAGGTTGAAGGATAGAAATACTGGTGAGGAGCTTGAGCCGGATGAAGGGTTCATGAAGTCGATTGAGGAACAAATTGCTATTATTGGCACCGCAAGCGATGGCTTCCGCCAAGAAGTTATCTCGTACCTCTGGTCGGTCGGCCGAAAGGGGGAGAACATCTCTTATGAAAGCTATGA